>PLXD01000309.1 GCA_003151295.1 Chitinophagaceae bacterium
CCTTTGCAAATGTAGGCGATATAGCTGTCGGCACACGTGAAAAAATAGTAAAAAAATGGGGAAGTATTTCCACAGTTTTACCCCTTTTAAAAGATCGGTTGCCTCCCCAGCAAATTATACGATCCCCAACTGTCCTGTATTTCATCCGTCAGACCCGTTCCCTATGGAAACGTTTGTGGTTTGGATTAATAATTGCTCTCTATGAATTACTCATTACCAATGCTTCAAGGGAATTAATAAAAACATTTATATAGGCTTTAAAAAAAAAGCATGTACAAGAATACCATTAAGGCCGTATCATTTAGCAGACCGGGAGATTTGTTCCCGGAAGACAAAAATCAGTTCTACAGGAGAAAACTTAAGAAAGCCGGTCCGTCCGTTCCTGAATCGGTGCTATTTCCAGCACCTCCGCCACCCGATGAAAAGACGATCGAAAGGCTGAATATATTAGCCAGGCAAGCGCCTTTTTGCACCTATCATAAGTATAAGAAAAATAATATCCTCTGACCGATGATGACACTCTACCTGAAAAATAAATTCTATAAGACGGGTGACCAGATCGCTTTCGGAGCCCGCTTCTTCAAGGAAGTATTCAAACCGCCGTACCAATGGAAGGAGATCATATTTCAATGTTATCTGGTAGGATACAAATCATTGGTATTGATCGGCATTACGGGTTTCATCATGGGGCTGGTGCTCACTATCCAATCCAGGCCTTCCCTGGTGGCATTCGGGGCGGAGTCCCTGATACCGGGCATGGTAGCGGTCTCGGTGATACGAGAAATCGGGCCCGTGATAACGGCCTTGATCTGTTCGGGTAATATCGGCAGCCGTATGGGGGCAGAATTGGGATCCATGCGCGTAACCGAGCAGATCGATGCTATGGAAGTTTCGGCCATTAATCCTTATCATTACCTGGTGGTAAAAAGAGTGTTGGCCACTACCCTGATGATCCCCCTGCTGGTGATTTTTGCAGACACCGTCGGACTTTTCGGATCCTTTGTTGCAGTGAATATTCATGACAGGACGACGCTTTACCATTTTTTCTCACGAGCCATTTCAAAGATCGACTTCAGCGATATTGTCCCCGCTTTTATCAAAACGTTCTTCTTCGGCTTTGCAATTGGCATCATCGGCTGTTTTAAAGGCTATCATGCCACCGGTGGGACGGAAAGCGTAGGGAAGGCCGCCAATTCGGCCGTTATATCCGCCTCGCTGGCGGTATTTGTGATAGACATGATGGCTGTGCAAATCACAGATCTTATAAATAAATAACTGAANNGGATAGTCAATGATGCCGGATACTGAAAGCGATATTGCAACCGTAGAAACCCTTCCCGAAAAGAATGAACCCGTAGTCGAGATCATCGGCGTGAGTAAGTCTTTTGGCGAACATCATGTGCTGAAGGGCGTAAATCTACAGGTAGCCAAAGGAGAGAACCTCGTAGTACTGGGGAAATCCGGATCGGGAAAATCACTGTTAATCAAATGCCTGGTAGGACTGGAAACGGCCGATGAAGGAGAAATCCGGGTATTCGGCAGGAGAATCATGACCCGTAGCTACCGGGAACTCAACGAAATGAGGGTAAGGATCGGCTTCCTGTTCCAGAGCGGAGCCCTCTACGACTCAATGACGGTTCGGGAAAATCTGGCCTTCCCCTTAAAACACCACAATAAGCGAATGTCTTTTGAAGAAAGGGACCAACGTATCATAGAGATGCTGGATAACGTAGGGCTGCATGATGTGATCGACCAGATGCCTTCGGAGCTTTCGGGAGGNNTTGTATGATGAGCCCACGACCGGCCTCGATACAGGCACTTCCCATGAGATCAGCGACCTGATCCTGAAGATGCAGCGGAAATATAAGATCTCCTCGATCATCATTACGCACGATATGCAATGCGCGAAAATGACGGCAGACCGGATCGTAATGCTGAAGGGAGGAGAGATCGTGGCGGAAGGCACTTACGAAGAACTGGAAAAGTCCGACGATGAATGGATCCAATCATTTTTCATTTAAAAAATTTAACGATGCCAAAAGAACCGGGTTATAGATGGAAATTGGGGTTGTTTGCAACCATCACCTTACTGTTACTGGTCATTGCCATCTTCGTGATTGGCAGGCAGAAGAACCTATTCGGCTCCGTTTTCAATGTCAGCACCGTCTTTAAATCCGTAAGCGGCTTGAAAGTAGGCAACAACGTACGTTTTGGCGGGATCGACGTAGGAACGATCGACGATATCCAACTGGTAACGGACACGACCGTCAGAGTAGACATGGTCATACAAAGCAATGTGAAACGATTCATCCACAAGGATGCAATAGCCAGTATCAGTTCTGACGGGCTGATGGGCGACAAGGTCGTTGTAATCGCGGCCGCCCCCGATACAACAGGAGTCCGCCAGCCTCCTATCACTGAAAATGCAGTGCTTCAATCGCGCGCGCCCATCGAAACGGACCAGATCAAGGCCAGCCTGAAAATATCTGCCGACAATGCCGCCATCATCACCACCCAACTCGCCCAAATAACAACCCGGATCAATAGCGGGAAAGGCGCCTTGGGCAAATTGTTAAAAGACACGACCCTCTCCAGCAATATCTCCACCACGATGAAAAACCTGAAAAAGAGTTCTCAGGGGCTGAGTGAAAACATGGAAGCAGCCAAACACAACTTCCTGCTGAGAGGCTATTTCAAGAAGAAAGAGAAGAAGAAAAAACAGGAAGAAGAAAAGAAACTGCAAGAAGAAGGGAAAAAACAGGACGACAAAAAGCAGTAATAAAAATCGTTCCCCGATCCTTAAAAAAGAAACGATATACCTATTTTATCCTCCTTTCAATCATCCTCATCGCTTTTTCAGCCTTCCTGAGGGCCCTTGTTGCCCTGCAAATGAATCTTAGGAGCATTGTTTTTTTTATTTTTCATCATTCTTTCTTTTAATAAGTGACTGAATTACTCCGCTAAGAAAGAGCGAAACGGGGTACCCGGTAAATCTATTACAGGTACCAGGGGAATTACTTGATTATCGAGGCTATACGACGGATCGCGGTTTTCTTTTTTACCTTTGACGAAAGCCAGGAAAGGATCAAAATCTATTCACATGAATTTCAAGCTGACTCAAATACCGGAAAGAACGGACAAACCGCGCGGACATGGTCTCACGATGATCACCGACAAAGGGCTTAGCACCGCCGAAACAAGGAACCTGGTGTCCGTTGCCGGCCCTTATATCGATATCGCCAAGCTCGCTTTCGGCACTTCGTTCGTCATTCCCGACCTGCATGAAAAAATAAAGGTATACCGGAATGCATCCATACCGGTCTATTTAGGCGGCCTCCTGTTCGAAGCATTCCTGGTTCGCGGCCAATTCCAGGACTATATAAAGATCCTGCAGGAATACGGTTTCGACTATATCGAAATATCCGATGGGTCCATCAATATTCCTCATGCGGAAAAATGCGGGTATATCGAAAAACTATCCAAATACGGCGTGGTACTCAGTGAAGTGGGATCCAAGGACCGGGACCGGGAACATATCACCCCCCCTTATCAATGGATCAAGCTGATGAAGGCAGAACTGGAAGCAGGCGCCAGCTATATCGTAGCAGAGGCGCGGGAGATGGGTACTGTCGGGCTTTACCGTGATTCCGGAGAAGTGAGGGAGGGTCTTGTGCAGGAGATCCTGACAAAGATAGCCGCCGAGAAGATCATCTGGGAAACGCCCAACAAAGACCAGCAATTATATTTCCTGCAACTGCTGGGGGCGAATGCCAACCTGGGAAATATTGCACCGGCCGAAGTCATTGCGCTGGAAGCAATGCGGGTAGGGCTTCGGGGGGACACCTTCCACCTGTTCCTGAAATAACGCTAGTGTGGCGACTGCTTAATTTT
>PLXD01000457.1 GCA_003151295.1 Chitinophagaceae bacterium
TGAACATATTACACCCGGTCTGTCTACCGTCGATCAGCAAACGGTTTTAATGGGAAAAGAATCCTTTACCCTGCTAATGGACGTAATACAAAGTAGGGGAGTAACGGAAATAAAAAGGAACAAGATTATGCTGGAGCCGAACCTGATTTACAGGGACTCGTCAAAAAGAAGCCCTGAGACGTTTCATTGAGGGGAATGCGTTTCATCGGGGAGAATATATAAATTTAAAGACAAAATAGGGAATTTAAAGACAATAGTGATTTCTGTATGATTTTATCAAAAGTCAGTGACGCGGGTATCGCTCCGCAGGTTATCGAAAAATTCAAAAGCATCTTTGGTGGGCAGCCCATTGTGATCCGGTCACCCGGACGGGTCAACCTGATCGGCGAGCATACGGATTACAACAATGGTTTCGTCCTGCCGGCGGCTATTGATAAAGCCATTTATATGGCTATTTCCCCCAGGAAAGACAATGAACTGCATATTTTTTCCTATGACCTCGGCCAGGATTACCGGGGTAGCATCGATGAGCTTAAAAACTCATCCCTTCATTGGCCGGATTATATACTCGGCGTCATTCAGCAATTGCAGAACAGTGGGCATCGACCCGGCGGGTTCAATTGTGTATTCGGCGGGGATATTCCGCTGGGCGCGGGACTGTCTTCATCCGCAGCGCTCGAATGCGCTACCGTTTTCGCCCTGAATACTCTCTTTGGATGGAGATTGGAGACAAATAGCATGGTGAAGCTGGAACAGCGGGCGGAGAATGAGTTTGTCGGGGTGCAATGCGGCATCATGGACCAGTTTGCCAGTATGTTCGGCAGAAAAGGGCACGTGATCCGGCTGGATTGTCGTTCCCTGGACTATGAATATGTTCCCTTTAATATGGAAGGGATAAAAATAGTTTTGCTGGATACGAATGTCAAACATTCCCTTGCTTCCTCCGAATACAATACCCGGCGCAAACAATGCGAGCAGGGCGTGAAGACTCTGCAGGAACATTACGAAGGTATAGAAAGCCTGCGGGACGTAACGATTGAAATGCTGGATAAATGGCTTGCAGCTTCCGATCCGCTGATTTACCGGCGTTGTAAATATGTGGTCGAAGAGAATACAAGATTACTGGACGCCTGCCTCGACCTGGAAAAAGGGGAACTGCGCGCTTTCGGCAGGAAGATGTTCGGCTCGCATGAAGGGCTAAGCAACCAATATGAGGTAAGCTGTCCCGAACTGGACTTCCTCGTGGAGCACGTGAAAGAGGTTCCCAGTGTATTGGGAGCCCGCATGATGGGTGGCGGCTTCGGCGGATGCACGATCAATCTCGTGGAAGAAGAAGCCATAGAAGGGTTGGTGGAGAGAATCGGCGACGCATATTCCCGCGCCATGAATAAAGAGCTGAAAGCTTATGTAGCGCAGATCGAGCAGGGAACTTCAATGCTATAAATATTATATTGAGAAGTATTATATTGACAAATAACAGTTGCCATATGAAAAATTTCTTCCTCTTCCTCTGCCTCTTTGCCGGCCTGATCACCGGTTGCGGCAATGATGCCAGCTCATCCAATCCGCCATCGGCAATGGATTCCTCCGCCGGCGCTGCTGTCGGTAAAGCCGTTCTTCCCGATGCAGGCGCCTTCCGGGATACAGTCGATGGCAAAGCGACCGCCCTCTATATCCTGAAAAATAAGAATGGGGTGACCGTCGCTATCACCAACTATGGAGCTCGGATAGTAAGTATTTTGGTGCCGGATAAAAACGGTAAGACGACAGATGTCGCGGTAGGCTATGATAGTATCGGGAACTACCTGCATCGGCCCGAGAGCTATTTTGGCGCCATAGTCGGCCGGTACGGCAACCGGATCGCAAAAGGGAGATTCAGCCTGGCAGGCTCAAATTATATATTGGCCACGAATAACGGAGTCAACCATTTACATGGGGGCAGGAAAGGCTTCGGTCAGGTTGTGTGGGATGCCCGACAGGGGAGCGATACCTCTTTCGAACTCAGTTATCTTTCCAGGGACGGCGAAGAAGGCTATCCCGGCAACCTGCATGCGAAAGTCACCTATACGCTGACCGACAGCAATGAACTGAAGATCGATTATGAAGCGACGACGGATAAGGCGACTGTCCTGAACCTCACCAATCATACTTATTTCAACCTGAACGGACAGGGGAGCGGGACCATTAACAACCACCTGCTTCAACTGAATGCAGACAGCTATACTCCAGTTGATTCAACGCTTATTCCTACAGGAAAGATCGAGCCGGTAGCGGGAACGCCCTTCGATTTCCGTCAACCCGTTGCGATCGGTTCCCGCTTGGGAGCTGATAATGATCAGTTGAAAAAGGGGAAGGGCTATGACCATAATTTCGTCCTCAATCCTCCCGGGAACAGCGGGCTCAATCTTGCGGCTGCAGTGGTGGGCGATCTGAGCGGCATCTATATGGAAGTCTATACAAGCCAGCCGGGCGTTCAATTCTATGGCGGCAATTTCCTCTCTGGAAAAGATCCTGTCAAAGGAGGTAAGACCGACGATTATCGCAGCGCGTTCTGCCTGGAAACACAACATTTCCCGGACTCGCCCAATCANNACCGGACAACGACCGTATATAAGTTTTCCGTTAAGAAACCCTTTTCCCATGCATGAGCATATCCACAGCCTGGTGCAGGTCACCGGCTCGGGTGATCTCCCCGGAGTTGACAAAGAAGATCTCATCGGCATTTTCAATCGTATTCAACCGGTGTGCGATGATGACGCGGGTGGTTGTATCCGGAAGGCGTTTTAATATATCTTCCAGCATACGTTCCGTGACCGTATCGATAT
>PLXD01000273.1 GCA_003151295.1 Chitinophagaceae bacterium
ACAACGGTTATTCAAGGGTCGTAAAGGATCAGCATATCCGGTTTTCCCTGGAGCAAGACCATATCCGGTTCGACGGTATCGGCTTTAACCTGGCTGATAAATTTCATTTGATTCAACCCGGAAAGCCCCTGGATATCCTCTTTCACCTGGATGAGAACGAATGGAATAACCAGAAAAACCTGCAATTGAAAGTGCTCGACCTGCGGTCTTCGGAAATATAGGTCCCGCTGGTTCTGCTTACACAATAATTTTGCTTTTCCGCTCTCCCTCCAGCAATTCCACACTGCGATTGATAAACGTGGTGAGGTCGTTGCCCTTCAGCAAACCTTGCGAAAGCAGGGCCAGATCGGCCAGGTTATGTGCCAGCTTTTCCTTTTTCGCGGGATCGTCGTGATGCAGGATAACCTGGTAGATCGGGTGATTCCCATTGATGGTCAGGGTCACTTCATCCGGCATGTTCGCATAAAAACCGCCCATCGGTCCGCTGACGGCAGCCATATCTTTCATGCGCCGCATGAATTCCGGGCGCGTCGCCACTACAGGTGGGGCATCGGCGCTTAATCCTTTCAACTCAACCGTGATCTGCAGGGAAGGCACCGGAAATCCAAACAGGGCTTTCAGGCTTTCCTCCTCCTCTTTGGAAAGCACCGTTTCCCCCCCCTCCGCCTTATCCACGAGGTTGTCTGCTATATCCGCATCCACCCGGATAAAATGAACGTTATCCCACTTGGATTCCATCTGGTTGATAAAGGCGGCATCGACCATCGTTTCGAGGATAACGACCTTATAACCCTTTGCACGGGCTGCCTGCACATAACTATCCTGCTGCACGGCATTGGAAGTATAAATGATGACCGTTTTACCCTCCTTATTCTTTTGTAAAGGTTCGGTGGCCTGCTTGTATTCTTCCAGCGTATAAAAAGTAGCGGAAGACCCGGTATCGACCCCTGCTTCAGCCAGCGAGGGGGTCCTGACCTCCTCCAATATCAGGAATTTATCTGCCTTCTCCCGGAACTTATCGTCCGTCATCATGCCATATTTCACGAACAGCCCGAGGCTTTCCCATTTTTCTTCAAATTGCTTTCTCTCCTTATTGAATAACTCGTCCAGCTTATCCGCTACCTTCTTGGTGATATGGCTGTTTATCTTCCTTACATTCGGATCTCCCTGCAGATAGCTCCGGCTGACATTCAGAGGAATATCGGGACTGTCGATGACACCGTGCAGCAACATCAGGAATTCAGGCACGATATCCTTCACCTCATCGGTCACAAAAACCTGGTTGCTGTAAAGCTGTATCTTGTCTTTCTGGATCTCGTAGCTCTGTTTGATCTTCGGAAAATACAGGATGCCTGTAAGATTAAAGGGATAATCGACGTTCAGATGGATCCAAAAAAGCGGCGCTTCGCTGAAGGGGTATAATTCCTTATAAAAATCCTGGTAATCCTGGGTGGTCAGTTCGGAAGGCTTCCTGGTCCAGGCGGGATGGGTCTGGTTGATCTGTTGCCCCTCGAATTGAATGGGCACAGGCAGAAAACGGCAGAATTTTTTAAGGACGGTACGGATCCGTTCCGTATCCAGGAACTCCGCGCTCTCTTCATTGATATGCAAAACGATATCGGTCCCGCGGGTCGGTTTCTCTAAGCTTCGTTGGAACTCCGAACTTCGTTGGAACTCCGCTCCTTCTTGTTGAGCTTCGCTCTCAACCTTCGTCCGAACTTCGCTCGTTCCTCGGTTGCCTTCGCTCCCCTCCGCCACTCCTCGCTCGAAATCTTCGCTATGCCCGATTTCTTCCAGGGTATATTCCGGGCTGCCGTCGCATTCCCATCGGACGGCCGTAGATCCTTCTTTATAACTCTTTGTAATGACCTCTACCCTTTCACTCACCATAAAAGAGGAATAAAAACCGAGACCGAAATGGCCGATGATCGTTGCTTCATTCTGCCCCTTGTATTTATTCAGGAATTCTTCAGCCCCGCTGAATGCTACCTGGTTCAGGAATTTGTCGACCTCTTCGGCAGTCATGCCGATGCCCTTATCGGAGATCGTAAGGGTCTTTTTCTCTTTATCCAACCGGATCTCTATATCGATATCTCCTATTTCTCCCTTTGCCTCACCGATGGAAGACAGCATCTGAAGCTTCCGGGTGGCATCCACAGCGTTACTCACCAGCTCCCTGATGAAAATATCATGTTCGCTATATAAGAATTTCTTAATAATCGGGAAAATATTCTCTGTCTGAACACGAATGTTTCCTTTTTGCATAGTCAAATATTTATTATGGGTGCAATTTATTTGGGTCCAATGGTAAATGCCATTGTCAACAAACCCAATGCCATTCCCTGCCGGTCTGACACTCTGTCAACAATTTTTATAAATTATTGATACCCAATAAAAAATGAATTTTAATCTTCATTCATGACTATCTTTGCCCCCGCTTCAAACTTTATCCGGTAAATGATTGTCTTTTACAGCAAATACACTACCTTTGCAGCCCATTTGTCATTTTTTATTTTTTAACCAATAAAACAGGGATCATGAGCAATTACGAATTGATGGTGGTTTTTACCCCTGTGCTGTCTGAAGAGGACTATAAAGCCTCACAGAAAAAATACACTGCCTTCATTAAAGAGAACGGAGGCGAAGTGGTGCACGAAAATCCCTGGGGTCTTAAATCACTGGCGTATCCAATCCAGAAAAAAACGACCGGTTTATACTGGGTTCTGGATTACAATGCGCCATCCGACTTCAATGAGAAGCTGAAAATTCAGATTCTCCGCGACGAGAATGTATTACGTTTCATGGCTACCAAACTCGATAAATACGCCGTCGAGTACAATGCCAAAAAGAGAAGTGGCGCACCAACAGGAAACGAAAAAGTGGAGGCTTAATCATGGCAAAAGCAAATGAAATTAAGTATCTGACGGCGATCAAGCCTGAAAAGCGCGCAAAAAAATTCTGCCGCTTTAAAAAGTACGGCATCAAGTATGTCGACTATAAGGACGCCGAATTCCTTAAAAAATTCCTGAACGAGCAGGGTAAATTATTACCCCGCCGCATTACCGGAAACTCCCTGAAGTATCAGCGTAAAGTATCCGATGCGGTGAAAAAAGCCCGCCAGATGGCATTATTGCCTTATGTAACAGACCTTTTAAAGTAAGCCTCATTTCCTAACCCCTCCCGCAAAGTGAGGGGGACAGTCCCGACCTCGTGGGGATTGGAGTGAACAAAAACAAAAAAATGGAAGTCATCTTAATTCAAGACGTAGATAACCTGGGCGCCGCACACGAAAAAGTGAGCGTGAAGAATGGTTATGGCCGTAACTACCTGATCCCCCGCAAATTGGCAGTCGAGGCCAATCCTTCCAACCTTAAACAACTGGAAGAACGTGTCAAGCAATTGA
>PLXD01000009.1 GCA_003151295.1 Chitinophagaceae bacterium
ATGGGAAGCAGCGGTTCCGGCAAAACCACCCTGCTGAATACGCTGGGCTGCCTGGATAAACCTTCTTCGGGAACCTATTTGCTGGACAGCGTAAATATTGGGAATCTTTCCCGTAATGAGCTGGCCCGTTTAAGAAATAATAAAATAGGCTTTGTCTTCCAGTCCTATAATTTACTGGCCCGGACCTCTGCGCTGGAAAATGTGGAGCTGCCCCTTTTGTACAACCCAGCCGTCAATGCGAAAGAAAGAAGGGAAAGGGCCATCCATGCCCTGGAAGCCGTGAACCTGGCAGACCGGATGGACCACAAGCCGAATGAATTGTCGGGAGGTCAGCAACAACGGGTAGCCATCGCAAGGGCCCTGGTGAACCAGCCCGTGATGATCCTGGCCGATGAAGCAACCGGCAACCTGGATTCCAGGACCTCCTACAGCATCATGGCCCTCCTGCAGGACCTGAATCAAAACCAGGGCAAAACCATTGTCTTTGTCACGCATGAACCGGACATCGCCTCCTTCAGCAGCCGGACCATCACTTTACGTGACGGCCAGGTCATGAGGGATTATCCGATTGAAACCAAGCGTTCGGCCAAAGAAGTGCTGGCCGCCCTGCCGGTTTCAGATGACTATAAAACCACTTGAATATGAGCCTGATCAACCTTTTAAAGATTGCCTTAAAAGCCCTGGAGAGAAATAAGCTCCGGGCCTTTCTTACCATGCTGGGCATTATCATTGGAGTAGCTTCCGTAATCGCCATGGTCGCCATCGGGCAAGGGTCCAAACAGAGCATTCAGCTGCAATTGGCGGGTATGGGCTCCAATATGATCATCATCCGCCCCAGCAGCAATGTATCGGCCGGTGCGCGCCTGGACGTGTCTTCGGTCCAAACCCTGACCCTGGATGATGTAAAAGCCCTGCAAAAACAGGCCACCTACCTGAGTGCGGTCACCCCTTCCGCAACGACCAAGGGACAGGCTATTTATGGGAATAATAACTGGTCCACTACCATCCAGGGCGTGAATACGCAATACCTGGACATCATCCGGCAATGGTCCCTGAAAGACGGGGTCGAATTCACGGACAGGGATATAGCCGCGGAGACCAAGGTCTGCCTATTGGGTCAGACCGTGATCGGCTATCTTTTCCCCAACGGGGAAAACCCGATCGGGAAATATATCCGTTTTGTCAAGATCCCCTTCCTGGTCATCGGAACCCTGACAGCCAAAGGGGTAAGCGCTTTCGGGCAGGACCAGGACGACGTCATCCTCTCACCCTATACCACCGTACAAAAAAGGATCCTGTCGACCATTTATTTCCAGAACATATATGCCTCTTCAAGGGATGAGTCTTCGACACAGGCGGCTTCCGACGAGATCTCAAGGATCATGCGCAGTTCCCACCGGCTGAAACCGACCGATGACAATGATTTTGCCGTCAGAACCATGCAGGAACTCATCAATACTTTCACCTCTACCAGCCAGTTGCTGACGGTATTGCTGGCAGCCATTGCCGGCATATCCCTGGTGGTAGGCGGTATCGGCATCATGAATATCATGTATGTNNCGGACCCGGGAGATCGGCTTACGCATGTCGATCGGGGCCAGGGGGAGTGACATCCTCCTCCAATTCCTGACCGAGGCCATCCTGATCAGCATTACGGGTGGCCTGATCGGAGTAGCCCTGGGTATCACCGCTACAAAGCTGGTCTCCCTGTTTCTATCCTGGCCAACCCTAATCACCGAATCATCCATCTTACTGTCCTTCCTGGTCTGTGCGGTCACCGGAGTATTCTTCGGCTATTACCCGGCCCAGAAAGCCTCCCGCCTCGATCCGATCGAGGCGTTACGGTATGAGTAGATATGCGTAAAAAAAAACAGGGGGGAACGGCAGAGGGATCGAAAACCTGTCTTATCTTGTACTAATTTTGCCTTATGAACAGAAAAGAAGAAGTCCTGCAGGATGTAGTGATCAAATTCGCAGGCGACTCAGGAGACGGTATGCAGCTTACCGGCAGCCAGTTTACGAACAATACCGCCATGCTAGGCATCGACCTGGCCACTTTCCCGGATTTCCCGGCCGAGATCAGGGCTCCTCAGGGGACCTTGCCTGGCGTCAGCGGCTATCAGCTCAGGTTCTCCAGCGATAAGATATATACTCCCGGCGATGAATGCGATGTGTTGGTGGCTATGAATGCCGCAGCCCTGAAAGCCAATCTGAAGGGATTGAAAAAAGGCGGTAAGATCCTTGCCAATACGGAAGGATTCGATGCCAAAAACCTTCGTCTGGCCAATTACCCGGAAGGGATAAACCCCCTGGAAGACAATAGCCTGGAAAGTTACCAGCTGATCAAAATGGATGTGACGAAAATGACCCGGGAAGCCCTGAAAGAGATCACCATGGGCAACAAAGAGAAAGACAGGGCAAAAAACATGTTCGTCCTGGGTTTCCTATACTGGATGTACAACCGGGATATGGAAAACACGATCGGATTCCTGAAAGACAAATTCGGCAAGAAACCCGAGATCCTTGCGAGCAATATCAAAGCCCTGCAGGCGGGGTATCACTTCGGGGATACCACGGAGACTTTCACAACCACCTACCGGGTAGAAAAAGCGAGGATGGTGCCAGGCGTATACCGCTCTATCATGGGCAACCAGGCCCTGGCCTATGGGTTGATCGCAGCCTCTCAAAAAAGCGGGCTGCCGATATTCCT
>PLXD01000235.1 GCA_003151295.1 Chitinophagaceae bacterium
AAAAGATTTGGGCCGTCGGCGAACGTGTGCATTCACGGCTGGCAGATCTGGGGCTTGACACGGTAAAGCTATTCCCCGTTCCCAATTCAGTCAGCGCTATCACCTCCCTGGTGGGCCAAATACTCATCCTAAGCGAGAAAAGCAGGGAAAAAAAGGAAATAGAAGAGTTTACTATCTTCCATAACAGCCCTAAACCAGGATCAGGATTTGAACCGGTAAGTCAGCGATTCCTGCCATTGGATGAAAAATGGAGACAAGGATTGACAGAATTGCATTGGCCGACAAAAAGGCCGCCGCAGGTGATGGGCAGACCTGCACAAACTTTATCCGCCCTCCTCCGGGAATATCTTTTCGTCTCTCTGTATAAAGCATGCGCGGAATCGATGGCCAGCGAAAATGCGAGCCGCCTGGGAGCCATGCAGCGTGCAGAAAAGAATATTGACGACTTGCTCGGAGACCTGAATCATACCTATAATCGTTTGCGTCAGAGCACTATTGATGAGGAACTGTTTGACGTAATTTCCGGATCCTTTCATTGATTTTCCCCGGCAGATTCGATCATAGCGTCTTCATATAGCGATCCATCAACTTAACATATTTATCTGTCTCATTCAGGAACAATTTTCTCGCGCCATCGTTGTCGGCCTCATGGGCCCTGAGACTATTAACTTTTGCCCGGATATTTGCCCGGTAACCTTTATAATAAACAAAAACCCTGCGATCCTCATCGGTTTTTATGGCAGGGAAGATACTATTGTAACAATTAAGAAANNCGGATAATTCCTCCCTGCCAAATGCCTCTAAATCCATACATAAAAATGCAATCTCGTTTAGTACATCGATCTGGCGGTAACTATCATTAAATTCTATACAGTCGAAAGGTTGGGAATCAGGCAATAGGAAAATATTCCTCGAATGCAAATCCCCATGACAATCCCTGAAAAAGCCTGCGCTAAGCCTGGCGCTTAACAGCTTCTCATTCCTTTCCATAAATGTATTTGACGCTTCAATAGCGCGACTGATAATGTTGCAGCTATCTATACTCAAATATTCCTGCAAATATTTTCTTTCACCTTCCAGGTCATTGAATTTATTTCGAATATCCAGAACATCTTTTTTGTAAAGAATGTCTGTATTTTTATGAAAGATGGCTATTTTTTCCGCCAGATTCCGAATATCGCGATATGAAACTTTATTATTCAATAGAAGGGCATCCATTTGCCTGTCCCTGTCGAGCTTACGCATCATCACTGCATAATCTATTATTTCCCCTTNNCCTTCTTTATCGCCGATAATAAAACGCCCCGATATTTCCCTTACTGGCTGCACATTAAGATACATGTCATGGGTAAGCCTCCTGTTCAATTCGATCTCTCTTTCACAATAATATTTTCGCTTTGCCAAGGTAGAAAAGTCAAGAAATGAATAGCATATAGGTTTTTTGATTTTGAACACGGTCCGTTCGCATAAAATCACCCATGAAATATGTGTTTCTATAAGATCCGGGCGGCGGGTCGGCTCCGGGAATTCCCCTCCCAGCAACAACTTAACGATCTGTTCTTTAGTCATCTTTTTAAATGGAGGTAATCCATGGCTTTATCTAACAGGTATTCTATATTATCATTGGTTGAATTGAATATCAAATGTTGATCATCTAAGGGCTCCCATTGCTGTTTTATGAGTTTATATGCCTCATAATCTGCTTCACTGTCTACTCTTTTTTGCTGTAATCTTTCTTTTATGATGGCTTCTTCGGCTTTAACCTCTATAAAAATAATGCCAGCTTCCTCCTGTGCTTCATTGATAAACGCTGCCCGGATATCATTTTTGTAAAATGTCGCATCCATTACCAGGTTCTTGCTTTGTGTTATCGCCTGCCTCATTTGTGCAAGCATTTCATTATAAACCAATAACTTTTCTTTTGTTGAGTATGTTCTCGCAGCAAACATTTTCTTCCTTATTTGGTCGCTGTTAGCGTAGTCTGCATTGAGCCATACTGCAAGCCGGAAAGCAAAGTAAGTTTTACCTGAACCCGGTAAGCCGAATACAATGACAATCATAGAAAATGGGTTTTGTCAGCTTAAGGATACTTTATTTTTAGTGCAAGACTTATTCCTCTTCTAAAATAACAGTTCTAATAAAAATTAGTAAGGACTCCTATCAGTGTAATCCATGACTTTTATCAGTATATCAATTTTATTACAGAAAATGATGATTGTAATCGCCGGAAAGCGCTCGGGTGATCGCTCTTGAGCAGCATCACCCTATTTAATGATATTACTCATGGTTTTAGACAACAGACTGTCTTAGCTTAGGAGGCGGTAAATCCTTGCAGGCCTTGTATATAGGGGTGGAGGGTGTATTTTTATCGAAAAAAAAAGCAATGGGAACTATTTTGATAGCAACCGATTTTTCAGAAGCTTCGGGGAATGCCACTCAATATGGAGTGCAATTAGCCAACGCGCTCAATGCGAAAGTTAACCTGGTCAGCGCTTATAAGCAAGTTCCAATTCCGATCTCTGATTCAGTGGTGATTGATACGCCGGAAAGCATGCGCGTATTAGTACAACATCAATTGGAGTCGGTGGCGGCTTTTCTAAGTGGCGAAGCTAAAGTACCTATTGGAACAATATGTGAGGAGGGGCTCGCATCTTCTGCGATCCTTGCTGCTGCAAAAAAGACGAATGCAGATTATATCTTAATCGGCATGAAGACGGCCGGTAAAGGAATTCGCAAGGTCTTTGGAAATACCATCACTAAATTAATAAGGAAAACAGCCATTCCCTTGATTGTTGTCCCGGAAGAAGCGAAATATACTATGCCGCAGGCTATAGCGCTGGCCTGTGATATTATGCCGGACGCCAATATTCATTTATTGGATACGTTCCGCATCCTCGTGGAAAGGTTTCATGCAAAACTCCATATTGTTAGGGTAATTAAAGACGATAACCGGGAATCTTCTCAAGTCCGGGTTTTGCCGATCAATTTGGAAAAATCGATGAAAGGGCTCGATACTCTCTACGAGTATCCGGCAGACAAAAATGTCAGCCATGCCTTGGCTGAATTTACTTCGATTCACCGGATCGATATGCTGGCGATGATGCCACACAAACATATGTTGTTGGAGAGACTGCTTCTTAAAAGCAATACTCAATCAATGATTTTTGAAACCCACATCCCTCTATTGATATTGCCTGACCTGCGGAATAGATTATTTCATATATAAAACTTTATCAATGCAATATGCCCGTAATCCTTCGGAGTGCTGTCACTGACAAATTCTACATCGCCTCCGGCTGCCAATACTTTTTCCATGATATCCGTTTCGGAAATATCCAGGACAAGTGATGAAAATCATTTATGCCCCTGATACAGCCCATAGAATGACGCTGAAGGATTTACTACTTTCATGCTCATGAATAATACCTCCCACGATATTACTTCTCCTCCTGATCTTAAAAGTCATAGCGAAGGGACAGGGCCTTTAAGAAAACAGCATCCCATTTATATGGACCTGCTACCGCCCTGTAACCAAGCCTGCCCTGCTGGGGAGAATATCCAGGCATGGCTGGCTCTTGCGCAGGAGGGTAAATATAAAGCAGCCTGGCAGGCGCTGATGGAAGACAACCCGATGCCGGCCGTGAGTGGCAGGGTGTGTTACCATCCCTGCGAAGAACAGTGCAACCGCGCACATATCGACAGCACGGTCAATATTCATGCGCTGGAACGGTTCCTGGGGGATGAGGCATTGAAGATGGGCTGGAAAATGACCGCTATCCCGGCGTCAACGGGTAAGCGGATACTCATCGTGGGAGCGGGTCCCAGCGGGTTGTCGGCTGCCTGGCATCTGGCAGGGATGGGGCATTATGCAGAGATCCATGAAGCGGGGCCGCTGGCAGGCGGAATGATGCATTTCGGGATCCCGGCCTACCGGCTTCCCCGGAAGGAACTGGAACAGGAAGTGGAGCGTATCCGGGAAATGGGTGTCTCCATGATCTTCAACCATAAAGTAGAAGACGTATTGAAGGAAAAGGAGGATGGGCATTTCGACGCCGTATTCATTGCCATAGGTACCCAGCTTTCCCGGAAAATAGATATTCCCGGCAGGGATGNNTAGTGGTCTACGGGGGAGGGAATACGGCCATGGATACCGCCCGAACGGCCAAACGCCTGGGTGCATCTGAAACCGTGATCGTATACCGGAGGGACCGGGAGCATATGGCCGCGCATGACTTTGAAGCTCAGGAGGCCCTGGATGAAGGAGTGAAAATCAATTGGCTGCGGACCATCAAAGCTATTGATGGTGGGAGTTTTACGGTGGAGGTCATGCGCCTGGCAGACGGCAATCCCGTGGCAACGGGACAGTTCGAAACGCTGGAGGCGGATTGCCTGATCCTGGCCTTGGGCCAGGA
>PLXD01000398.1 GCA_003151295.1 Chitinophagaceae bacterium
TCGCCTGCTTTGTCCTTCAAGGATACAGGAGATCGGAACTTTCACGGGTTATAGCGCGCTATGCCTGGACGCCGGGTTGAATGAAAATGGCAGATTGCATACGATTGAGTGCCGGGATGAAGATGCTGCCCGGGCCAGGGAATATTTTAGGCGGTCAAATTTGAGCGATCGGATAATTTTACACCCCGGAAATGCGTTAGCAATCATTCCTGTGTTGCAAGAGGCATGGGATTTGGTATTCATAGATGCCGATAAGACTAATTATAGCGCATACTATGAATTGGTGTTGCCGCGGCTCCGTCCCGGAGGGTTGATCATAGCAGATAATGTTTTGTTTCACGGTCAGGTGCTGCAAGAGGCGATAGAAGGCAAAAATGCAAGGGCCATACATGCTTTTAATGAAAGGGTAAAAAACGATCCTGCTGTGGAACAGGTCCTGTTAACGGTCCGCGATGGTCTGTTATTCATTCGGAAAAAATGAGTCAACGATTGGAGAAATAAATTTATTCAGCGTAATGAAGGTGAAATTTGCAGCATTTTTGGTGATCTTCCTGGCAGGACACACTTTGCCTGCTCAGAACAGCACGGATGTCATGAACTATATTAATGCGTATAAAGATCTGGCAATCAGCGAAATGCAAAGAGCGGGCATACCTGCATCCATCATCCTGGCACAAGGTATTCATGAGACGGAGGCCGGCACCAGCGACCTCGTCAGGAGATCAAACAACCATTTCGGCATCAAGTGTAAGGACTCCTGGACAGGGTCTGTTGTCTATCATGATGATGACAGCAAAGCAGAATGTTTTCGCAGCTATGAGACTCCCCTGGATTCCTATAAGGATCATTCCGATTTCCTGCGTAACAGTCAGCGTTATGCCTCTCTTTTCAGGCTTGATCCTACGGATTTTGAAGGCTGGGCTTATGGGTTAAGAAAAGCCGGCTATGCTACCAATATTCACTATTCCCAGCTACTCATCAAACTTATTAAGGATTACAACCTTCAGCAATATACCTTACTTGCGATGGGCCAGCTAAAGCCTTCAGACGAAGTGGTAGCTTCATCTGTCGCGAATCCGGGCAATGCACCCGGCAATAATTTGGTTGACAATTCCGGAAAGGCTCCTCTTTCCAGTCCAGGTAATACTGCAGGGAATCCCGGTGAAAATCCGGGAGGAATGCAGTCCAGCTTTCAGGCGGTTGAGTTTCCCGAAGGGGAATTCCTGATCAACAGGACCCGGGTCGTATTTGTTAAATCAGGTGTTTCCCTGCTGTCGATAGCCGATCAATATGGAGTAGCGCTTTCCCGTTTGATGGAATTTAACGACCTGGAACAGGAAGATGTGTCGACCAGGGATCAGATATTATTTCTTGAACATAAGAGAAAGACCGGTTCTGTTGCGTTTCATAAAGTGTTAGGGGGTGAGACCCTGTACGATATCAGCCAGCGGGAAGGAGTAAAATATGACAACATACTGAAAATGAATCATTTAGTAAAAGGTTCACAGCCAGCTGTACAAGAAAAAATTTACTTGCAGGGCTATGCTCCATCAAGGCCCCTGCTCGCAGGTGAAAAGAATAATGTGGATTCAAGCTATAAAAACTGATCACATGTCAAGCATCCAGTCAAGTGATCTGCCAGCCGGCCCATCTACCATCCGGGTACATGATAAGACATTCAAGCCTTATCTCAGTGCCGGGATGATCGCCGGTAAAGTGAAGGGCATTGCCGAACAGGTCAATGATGCGTATGCCGGTAAAAAGCCCCTGTTCATTGCTATCCTTAATGGTTCTTTCATGTTCGCGGCCGACCTTTTCAAGGAAATCACCATTGAGGCGGAGATCTGTTTTATAAAACTGGCTTCTTACAAAGGCACTAAGTCCACCGGCCATGTGATTACTGCCATCGGCCTTGATATGGATCTGTTCGGAAGGCATGTTATCATCCTGGAAGATATCGTGGATACGGGGAAGACCTTATATGAATTCCTTCCCCAACTGCAGCATCAGCAACCGGCTTCCCTGCGGATAGNNAGGTGGATTATGCAGGCTTTTCCGTTCCCAATAAATTCCTGTTGGGCTATGGCCTGGATTATGGCGGGCTCGGAAGAAACATTCCTGAAATTTATCAATTAATGGAGTAGACGCGAATGGCAAAAATATCGGCAAATGCCGGTCGGAAATGTTAAAGGGCTTGATTTTGAGGAAATAAGGTATTAAATTGAATCGGAATATCCATTGAAAATAATAAATATCGCCTTGAAAAATGTCGCGGCTATAATTGCTTGCTGTTGCCTGTACTTTTCATCCTTCGGGCAATATTACCTGCGCGGAGAAGTGAAAGATGATGGCAATAACTTCCTGGCCAATGTAAAAATACTGCTCCATTCCAGTGATTATTTATACTATTCGGGCAGTGCGGGAGGCTTTGGTATACCCGTTCCCCGAAATACCGATTCGCTGACTTTTTCTGCGGATGGATTCCAGCCGCTCTCTATTCGTGTCGATGTCACTCATTACCAGGCGATCATACTAAAGTCGCTGCATCCTCTTCCGGCCGCACAGAAAAGGCGTTTACTGTCTTTCACAAAAGATCTGAAACCAGAAGACTGGCGTGGCTGGTCGGTCGGCGCCGAGACTTATAGCTCCCTGCTCGAAAACGAATTCATCCCCGCTTCCCGGTTCCCGGAGACAGGCTTTGCAATTACCATAGACAAAGCATCTTACAGTAATGTCCGCCGTTTCCTGAACATGGGAAGTACCATACCTCCCGATNNCCCGATGCCGTACGTATCGAGGAGCTTTTAAACTATTTCAATTTAGGCTATACCCCGCCGCCCGCGGACAGCAATTTCATGTTCAATTCCTATCTGTCCGACTGCCCCTGGAATACCGGCAATAAATTATTATTCTTACAGGTGTGTGCAAAAAAACTGGATTTGGCGAAGGTACCACCGGCCAACCTGGTCTTTCTGATCGATGTATCGGGGTCGATGGATATGCCCAATAAGCTGCCGCTGCTGAAATCCGCCTTCCGTCTATTGGTCAATAATCTTCGGGATAAAGACACGGTTTCTATTGTAGTATATGGTAGTACGGTGGCGGTCTGGCTACCCCCCACTTCCGGGAATGAAAAGAAGAAGATCCTGCAATCCATCGAGGAACTTTATCCCGGTGGCCCAACGCCGGGGGAAGCGGGTATCCGAATGGCTTACCGGCTTGCCAAAAGCCAATTAATAAAGGGCGGCAATAATCGTGTCATTCTCGCTACCGACGGGGATTTTAATGTAGGGGAGACTTCGGAGGACGAACTCGATAACCTGATCACGCTCCACAAGCAATGGGGGATCTATCTCACTTGCCTGGGAGTAGGCATGGGTAATTATAAAGACTCCAAACTGGAGGTGTTGGCCAAAAAAGGGAACGGCAATTTCGCTTACCTGGATGATGAAAGAGAGGCGGAGAAAGTCCTGGTTAAAGAATTCACTCAAACAGTATTTGCCGTGGCCGATGACNNCCGATGACGCCTATCTGAATATCAAGTTCAATCCAGCCCTGGTTAAGGACTACCGGCTGGTCGGCTTCGATAACAAACTGAAGGCATTATCCGATTCCATGAATGAAGTACAGGAAGGAGAAGTGGGATCCGGTCATTCTTTATTGGCTCTGTTTGAAATTTCGCCTTCGGATTCGGGTAGCGCCGAAGCGTTAACGGATAAAAGCCAGTTGGCCAGTGTGGCCCTGAATTACAAAATTCCGAATGACTCGCTAAACCAGACAAGCAGTTAT
>PLXD01000113.1 GCA_003151295.1 Chitinophagaceae bacterium
ATCCGGCTCGCTGATTTTCAATCCCCTCATCCGTTTAAAAATACTGCCGAACAAGGGTCCGTCGACCAGGGCCCCATCCAGTGGATAATGATACAAATGGGCGAGAGAGGAATGCGGGAATTTGGGAGTATCCCCATTGTCCGGCAGGCCATAAACCATGCTTTTGCCCCAGGGATTGCATCCGAACAGCCAGTCAATGCAATCCTGCTCCAGGGTGGCATATTGCCGGTCACCGCTTAGTTCGCGATATAAATAGCATTGAATCGCAAAGGAAACCGTAAGATTATTGGAGCACCAGATAAACGGAATATCCCTGTAAAAAGCATTTTTCCGGGCTTTACGCCATACCCGCTCTATTCCTTCTTTATAGTAGCCGATCAGGATGCTCTTTGTCTGGGCATCGCTCTTCTTAGCCAGTTCATAGTGTCCGAAGTTATGAAAGGGATACCATTGATAATGATTGGCTGTATCCGCTCCCATCCAGGGAGTCACTTTCTCTTCCGAACTATATTCAACCGAACGGGTAAAATATTTTTTATTACCCGTGAGCTGGAATAAGGCTGCGGAAGCCAGCTCCATATCGTCCACCCAATTGTCTTCCTCATAGAAATAGGGTTCCCTGTTCGGCGCGGTCTGCGAGACACCGGGTTTTTCAAGGCCGAGCCGGTAAGCAGATTCTGCTTTCTCTCGGAACAGGCGGGAGAGTTCCGGGTCCTGGTCTTTATAGATTGCCGAGGCGAGGGCAAAGGCGCTGGAAAACTTACCTGCCGTGGAAGCAACGCCGGTAGACCGGTTTTTGTATTTGCCCAATCCCTGGGGCTCACCGGTCGCAAAGTAGACGGTGCGGCCGTTCCCCGGGCCATTGCCATAATCCACGGAATCCTTATCCGGCAGGCGCATGCCGGCATGATCCCTGTCATCCGCCAATTGGTTAAACATCAAATCTTTCCGGGGATGCATCTTCAGCAACCAGTCGAGTCCCCACTTCGCCTCGTCCAGCACATCGGAAGTACCATTGCTTCCCTCCAATCCATTTGCCAGTCGTCTATCCGTAAATACGGCCGGAAAGTCCCGGAAAGCAGCCAGCAAATGGTAGGTCGCATTGGCCGAGGTCGTGACATATTGCAGGTAGTCGGGTGCATCGTGCCAGCCACCCGACACATCGATATGGGTGTTAACCGGTAAAGGGCCGTACACGGTATAGCCGTCTTTGGTGTGGCAGGAATCCCTTAAAAAGGGATTGTAGCCGCTGCGTTGCTGACGCATATATCGCAGGGCAAAATCAGCCGTGCCGGCATAGATGTCTTTTTCGATTCGAAAGGTGGGAGATATGGCCTTTCCGCACCGGATATAATAGACGCCGGCCGTTGTAAAACCGGTAAAATCGAGCCGGTAAGACTGGCTGAAGGGGCCATAGCTTCCGTAAGCTTTGCCGGTGGTTCCCATATAGACTACACTGCCTGTACTTTGTTCGACCAGTTGAAATTCGGCTTCCTGTTTTGCCGTTTTTATTCCCCAAACGGCTACCTTAATACCGGAAGGAAGATAGCCGAGTTGATTGACCCTGACCCATCCTCCCGGATCTTCCTGGCTTTTCGATGACAAGACCATCGTGATCCCAAACAGTAGTAACGAATATTTTTTCCAATTTTTCATACGCGAAATTATTATACGCCTGCGATACGTTGTTTATATTCCGCCAATGCTTCTTCCAGGCGTTGTTTGGCAGTCGAATCACCCGGGACATTATGAGAAGGATGAATGAATAATTTAACGCCTCTTTCGGTCAATATTTCGGCAACCGTAGTGACGGTCATCCACACGCACGTAACGAATGCCATGGTAGAAATGGGCCCCATCTTGTCCTGGTGATTTTTAAGGGTTACGGAGGCGTCGCCGATCGGGGCGCAGGAGTCTACGACAATATCGGCCAGGTCAAAAATCGTTTTCCCGGATGAATGACGTGTCTGCTTGCCCTTGGCTTCAGCGGCCGATCCGAATACCACGACTTTCATTCCTTTTCGCCTGGCTTCAAGCGCGACATCAATATTCACGTTATTGATCCCGGAATGCGAAAAAAGCCACATCGTATCGGGGGTATCGAAGTTATAACCTTTCATGATCTCTATCCCGTAGCCCTCTACCCGTTCCAGGAAAACAAACTGATGCACGCCCATTTCGCCGGTTATCCTGGTAAAAAAAGTAAGGGGCAGTTCGATCATCGGATGGAATCCTACAAAACCTCCTATCCGTGGATACATTTCTTCGATGGGAATTGTCGCATGTCCACAACCAAAAGTATGTACCCACCGGCCGCATTCGATCGAATCTGCCATCAATTCGGCGGCCTTGCGTATATTTTCCAATTGTGTATCTTCTATTTTGGACATGATAGCCCTTGCATTCTCCAATCATTGTTTTGCTAACATAGTTTTCTTTTTAAAGTTGTATTTGTGTTGAATTTACCTGCACAAACCAGCAAATAAATTTGCATGCGTTCTAAGGAGGCTGAATGAGGGATAACGGTCGTTATATCAGCGGGCATTGCTATCAGGGCCCATGATAAAGACGGGAAGATGAAAGGAAGGATATTGGAGAAAATGATGGGAAGACTAAAGAATGATATGGATGAGCAAACAAAGATAAGTTACATAATAAAGCCCGATGAAGCTCACGCAGTAAAGGAATTTTTTGTTTTCCGTCAATAAAATCTTGCCTTCCATTTCCTGTATATATTGATCGTATTGCATAAAATTGGTTTTAAATGATTGGGGATGCTTTCTAAATAGTAAAGAGCGGAAGGAACAATGTAATCGGAAATACAAAAAAAATTCCCGGATTTTCCACATGACTAATTATCAATTAATTACATATTAGTTTTAATTACTTCACCATTGTAGGTGTCCTGACTGGTTACAATCCCGCTTCTAGTATTTACTATTAGATAGCAGCCTGGTATTTAGGGCGGCAATACTTGAAACTATACGTAAATTTTAGTATTTTGTCAATGTTAACCCTTAATCGATCTCTACCCCCTATGAAAAAGAATAATCATTTGTATCCCATACTGGGATTAACCTTACTTCTTACGGCATTGGCTTGTAACAAGTCTGCCATGGACGCTAAATCACTATTATACACGCAAACTTTACATGACTCCAGCCAATTGGTCGTAAAAGCCGATAGCCAATCGACAAAAAGAGTCCCCTTTCCCCAAGCACCCCTTAGCGGGTGTTCCTATTCGCCCATTTATGGGGATTCCATCATTTTCCCGCAACCGGCAAATGGCCAGGACTATGTTGTCAGTCCAGTCAATAGCCCGGGTCTGGGCAAATATCTTTCGTGGCCGGAAGGAATGGTCATCGATTCCATCACCGGGGCAATTGATGTAACGAAAAGTCAGACCGGCATGAGATACGCCATTGGTTTTGTAAAAAGCGGGACCACCGATACCTGTTTAAGCACATTGATCATCGGCGGCGCAGACTATGTAGATAGTGTATATGTTTTAGCGGAGGGTGATACAACGGCGTCACCTTATTACGATGCCAACCCCTATTTGTCTTCTGTTTGCAGCGGCAACGGTTGCTCGTTTGATGTTACAGGATCGGCGGCTAGCCAGAAAGTGATTGTGAATACGTCCACCGGCGTAATCGATTTGCAGAAAACACTTAACGGATCCGGGGTCCTGGGAGGAGCATTCGGCCTTTTACCCCTCAACGGAAAGACCGTTACAACTACCATTTATTACCGGCTCAATGATCCGAGCAATAATGCCCTGCAGCACATCGATGTTCAAATAGCATATTATAATAGTAAATCGCAGATCAATACGGGGCTTCTGAATAATCTGGGCGCTGAACTCGACAATTTGCTGAGCTTTCAACTGCTAAGCCTGACCTTTAATCCAAGGCCCCCGCTCATTATAATCGTGAGAAGCCTGCAAGCTCCTCCCCTCCTCCCGGCAATAAACCTACCTTGAGGGCGTTAGGGGTATTGATTCACTAATCAATACCTCCAATGTCTTCATATGTATGGTAAATTCTCCATACTTTTACTGGCTTTCCTTGGGTTATCCTCGTTTAATTCCGGAAATCCCGGTATGCCTTTGGGCGGGATCATTGGCAGATATCATAAGGCAGATGCTTTATTTCATCTCCCCCATTCCACTCTTGTCAGCGACAGTAAGGCCCTGGCAGGTTTTGTCCGTGTAATAGACGAACTCCGGAAACTTCCGGATCTTAATAATAAGGACACGCTCTTGTTCCAGTGCTATTTGAAAAAGGGGATCTTACTCGATGCCAAATATGATTTTGCCGGGGCCAGGGAGGCTTATTGCAAGGCTTTAAGCATACATAAACAAACTGATTCTTTGGCTTTCGTGGCTTACATATATGCAGGCACAAGTTATTACAATCTCAATATTTTCGACTCCGCCAACTATTTCCTGCTGAAGGCGGAATCACTGGCCGATAGATTCCGGGATCCGGAAGATAATGTCAGATTGTATAATACATTAGGGGTCCTGTATTATGATAATGGCAATTATCAGCAGGGAAAGAATTATTTTAGCGTGGCCCTGGAAATAGTAAAAGGCAACCGGCTTTTTGACACTGTTTCCGCTGTCAGCCTGGAGACGAATATCGCTACCTGTTTTTACCGGCTTGGATTATTCCAGGAGTCTCTGTCCATTTATCATAAGATCCTTGCCTACCGTCTTTTTACCGGTCCTATCTACATGAATATGGGTATGGCATATTCTTCCCTGGAAAAGTACCGGGAAGCGCTGACCTGTTTCAGAAAGGTGAATGCCGCTAAGACACCGGGGGTCCTGAATGAAATGGGGTATGCTCAACTTCAATTGCACAGGCCGGACTCGGCTGCATGGTTCCTGGATCAGTTACAGGAACGATCTAAGTCGGGCCAAATACTGAATGACCTGGATCTCGGTGCAAATGACATATACAGGGCGGATTTGCTTGCCGGCCGGCAACAATATATGGCTTCCTTAACAAGCCTGCAGAAGGCCATCACCCTATTCTCACCGAATTTCAACAAGGAAACTATTTTTTCAAATCCCGTTAATTTTATGGGAACATTTGCCTGCTATCGGTTATTCGATGCCTTGTTCAAAAAGGCCGTTCTTTTTGAGCGCCTGTTCAGGTCGCAGCCAAAAGATGAATATTTAAGGGCCTCNNCAGTATATTGAAAAGAGCTACGATACGGATGACTCAAAAATATTCCTGAAGAAAAAGAACAAGGAGGTTTACCAGGGAGCTTTATCCGTATGCCTTGAGCTGTACCGGCTGCATCCCGGAGATAGCTATCTTGAACAGGCTTTTATGATAAGCGATAAAAATAAAGCGTCTATCATGAGTGCCAACCTCGAGGAAAGAAGTCTAAACAAAATACCGGGGATAGAAGGAGAATTATTGCAAAAAGAGGGAAATATTAAATACAATATCGGCCGCCTGAATGCAAAGCGCGAAGGGACGAAGGAGGGAAAGGATGTCGATAGAATGGCCGTGGAGAAAGCCGGTTATGAAATCGAGCTTTCGCGTTTGCAAAAGAAGCTTGAGCAAAACGACAATTATTATAAACAAAAATACGATGATTCATCACCGGGTATAAAGGAATTGCAACAGCATCTGAGCAGGAAGCAGGCTCTCATAAGCTTTTATATTACGGCTGATGCGTTACATATATTTATACTTACCCAATCCTCCTTTGCATATACCCGGGTCGATTCGCTGACCATGTTGCAACGCGGTGTGGAAGATTGGTCAAGCCTGTTAAAAACGACGGAAAATGGTAAAAGGTTTAAGGGAGAGGCCATCGGCGTTCGTTTGTACAAAATGCTAATAAAGCCTATACAGGCAATTATCCCGGAAAAGGATGAATGGATCATCATTCCGGACGGGTTCCTTTATTTTCTTCCGTTTGAGTCTTTGCCTGCCGGTACGGGGTCTAAAACATTATTGGAAACTACGACGATCAGCTACCAGTTTTCTTCCAAATTAATGGTCAGCCCCGCTTCCCCGGATAATACTACCTCCGATAATAATGGCGGTTCTCCTGTAAAGGTCCTGGCCTTTGCCCCTTTTGCCGGGAAAGGGGGAGGTTTTGATCAGACCGGTTCGGCGTGGTTCAGCCAGTTACCTGCTTCCGGGAAGGAAATTGCGGGCCTGGCGGGAAATCAATATATTGACAGCCTGGCTACCAAAGAGCGGTTTTTAAAAGAGATCAATCAATACCCCATTATACATTTGGCTACGCATGCTGTTTCCTCCATCAACAATGCTTCTGAATCTTTTATAGCCTTTTATCCTAAAAAAAGATCCACTATTGAAGATTGCTTATTCCTCGAAGAGCTTTATGGCCTGGACATGAATGCTACCAAATTGGTGGTCATTAGTGCGTGTGAAACAGGCCAGGGAGAATTGGTGAGCAATGAAGGGGTGATCAGCCTGGCGAGGGCATTCGCTTATGCCGGCTGCGCAAGTACGATCAGCAGCCTCTGGAAGGCGGATGACCAGGCAACTTCCTTCATCCTTCGGAGATTTTATGTGTACCTGCAAAAGGGATATTCGAAATCGAAGGCTTTACAAAAGGCCAAACTGGATTATTTGCGAAGCGATGCCCTTAATAAAAGCCCCGCCTATTGGTCGCATCTCATCCTGGTTGGAAATACCGATCCGGTCTATCCGGCGGGAGTCCCCTATCGATGGGGCTTGCTTATCATTCCCCTGGGGACCCTATTTTGGGCAGTGAGAAAAGAGCGGAAGAAAAGAAAGAAAAATTCGACGCTTTTATAAACATATAGACGAAATGTGTTTATTTGTCTATCTATTTGTATCTTTGTCTCTCAATTAAGACGTTCAATACCAGATGTCCGCCAACCACACCATAAAAGAGGATATTATCCAGGAGCAAATCCTGCAGGCGGCCAAACAGTTGTTCAAGCAGCACGGCCTGAGTAAGATAACCATGGATGACGTGGCTAAAGCGGTCGGCAAGGGAAGGAGTTCGCTTTACTATTATTATAAAAGTAAGGATGAAATTTTTCACGCGGTAATGGATGATGAAATCAGGGAAATGCTTACGGAAATTTCCCGGGCCGTGGATAAGGTATCTACCGTGGAACAGAAGATACGCGCTTTTTGTGTGACAAAGCTAAAGGTCTTGCACAAAAGAAGAGGATCTTACAATACGATAGATGTCGGTATGGATGCAAATGAAATGTCAAACTTTACAAAGACGAAACACGCACACCACCGGCGTATAATGAAGCAGGAAGGAGCTCTACTCAGGCAAATTTTGACCGATGGCATCAAAAAAAATGAATTGAGCGCATTGAATCAAAAAGACCTGGACACCTTGATCTTTGTCTTGCTTAGCAGCATACACGGCTTGAAGCGTGAAATGGTTATCGAAAATGATTTCAGCGGGATAGAGCCGGCAATAGATACATTGACCCACATGATCATTCATGGACTGAAGAAATAAAAAAATTTGATCCCGTTTCGACATAATGACAAATTATGTCGATTTGCTTAACTTTAGATTCACATGAAGACAGATATAAAGACACATACATTCAGGGCATTCCGGAACCGGAACTATACATTATTTTTTAGCGGGCAGTCGCTTTCTCTCATCGGCACCTGGATGCAGCGTACCGGTGTGAGCTGGGTTGTTTATACCCTGACACATTCGACTTTCATGCTTGGGCTTACCATCTTTGCCTCCCAGTTTCCCTCGTTTCTTCTTTCCTTATTCGGAGGCATTGTTTCAGACAGGCACAACCGGTATAAAATACTCCTCGTTACGCAAACAGCCTCCATGATACAAGCTGTATTACTGGCTATATTAACGCTTACCAATCACTATGTGGTTTGGGAAATACTTACACTGAGTGTTATCCTCGGCGCGGTCAATGCATTTGACGTGCCTGCAAGACAACCCTTGGTACATGAATTGGTGAGTGACAAAGCGGACCTGCCCAACGCGATCGCACTCAACTCTTCCATGAATAATTTGGCCAGGTTAGTGGGCCCTGCCTTATCGGGTTTGGTACTGGTAAAATTTGGCGCAGGTATCTGCTTTCTCTTAAATGCCGTGAGCTTTGTAGCCGTGCTCGTTTCTCTTTTACTAATGAAGCTGCCGCCCTATAAACCAATACAGGTGAAAAAGAAAGTCACCGCGGAGCTTGCCGAAGGTTTTACCTATTTGAAACATACGCCTGCCATAGGTATGGTAGTGCTTCTGCTTACTTTAGTAAGCCTTCTCGTACTCCCGTTCGATACGCTTTTACCCGTATACGCCAAGGTGATTTTTAAAGGCGATGCCGCCACCTTTGGGTATATTAATAGCTTTATTGGGTTAGGGGCATTGGTCGGCACTTTCTTTTTGGCTTCCCTAAAAAAGGGAGCCGATCTTAAATTTGTACTATTGGTCAATACGATCATTTTTGGGATTTGCCTGGTGCTTTTCTCTCACATGAGCTATTTCCCATTGGCGATGTTATTCGCCACTTTAGGCGGATTTGGGATGATGTCTCAATCCACTATCTGTATTACGATACTACAGGTCGAGGCTGCTGCTGCTATGAGAGGCAGGGTGATCAGCATTGCGGCGATGGCTATATTTGGAATGTTGCCATTAGGCAGTCTGCTCACCGGTGCTGTATCTCAACGGGTTGGCGCACCCACTACCCTTCTCTGCCAGGGTATCATAGCCCTTATTATAGCTGCTGTATTTACAAAATTTCTAAATAGGGATCGACTGGATAAAAAAAATATGGAGAAACTTAATCAAATAATAAAAAACAAAAAATGGAACAGAACACACAGAACACACAAAACACCGCCCTTCTTGTAATGGATATGCAGGTAGGAATACTTGGCATGCTTCCGAATGCCGAAACTATTATTGGCAATGTAGCTAAGGCCATAGCAAATGCCCGTGATAAGAAAATCCCCGTTATCTATGTAACAGTAGGCTTTAGACTGGGAGCGCCGGAAGTAAGTATGAATAATAAAAGCTTCGCAGTAAAGAAAGATTTGCCAATATAAATATGGATGAGTTTACCAAAGTTCATCAGGATCTGGCACCACAACCAGGTGAGGTAACCGTTATGAAACGTCGCGTCAGTGCATTTACCGGCAGCGACCTTGAAGTGCTTTTAAGGACATTCGGTATCCGACACATGGTACTTACCGGCATCGCGACCAGTGGTGTTGTATTATCAACTACACGTGAAGCTGCCGATAAAGATTATCGTATAACCATATTAGCCGACGGTTGCGCCGATTCAGACGAAGAAGTGCATCGTGTACTGACTACAAAGATTTTCCCCCGCCAGGCGGATGTATTGACGGTCGAAGAATGGAGCAAATTGTAAAAACCATTTTTGGAGATTGAAGAAAGCAGGCGAACCCAAAAAGGGACGGTATATACGTCCCTTTTACATTTGTTGCAATATCGTTAAAACTCCGATTATTTATCGCTCTTGTACTGTGCGATACGCAGATCCAGTGAAGACATGCGAACAACGACATCATAGTACAAATGGCTTTTATCAGCTTGTATTTTTTTCAACAGCGGCATAGCTTCCTTCACATCATCCTTCGCAAGCCAGCTCATGGCCAGGTAGAATTCCGCCTGATCCTGGAAGGTATCGTCACCTGACTGAGCGTTTAAGGCCATGATCTTCTTGAATTTCTCAATGGCTTCATCGTATCTCTTCGATTCGAGGTCGGCCATACCGGCCAAAAAATAAGATTTATTGTTCCTTTCCTTCACCGCCTTGAAAAGCGTTGTCACACTTGCCCAGTTCTTAGACGCATAGGCCTGATCGATCGCATCCTGCGCTCCGGTGCCCCGGGTAGCATTCAGTTCGTAAGAAGAATAGTATTTTTCGTAGAGCCCGGCAGAGCTCGTTACAGCATATTTATAAGTAGACAAGCCTACC
>PLXD01000055.1 GCA_003151295.1 Chitinophagaceae bacterium
CTGCTGCAGCAATTGCATATGGAAGAACAGGGCAACAGCCTGGTGCGTTCGCTGCCGCTGGGCTGGAAGCAGAAGCTGGCTTTTTCCATCGCCATTGTTCATGATCCGGCCATTGTGTTCCTCGACGAGCCCACCGGCGGGGTGGATCCAATCACGCGCAGAGAATTCTGGAGCATGATCTATGCGGCTTCAGAAAGAGGCATCACGGTCTTTGTCACTACGCACTATATGGATGAGGCGGAATATTGCCACCGGGTCTCCATNNGCAACATGAGGCCTCTTCAATGGACGAGGTGTTCCTCCAACTGGCACGGCGGGCAACTCGGGTCGGGGAATGATCTGGCGGCCTGTAGGATGAACAAGATCAGTCCGGCTGCTTAAAAAATAAAATTAACGGATGAAACAATTCTTAATTTTTGTCAGGAAGGAGTGGTATCATATCTGGCGCGACAGGCGGACGCTCTTCATCCTGATCGCGATGCCGGTCATGCAGATCGTATTATACGGGTTTGCCCTGACCAATGAGGTGAAGAATTCGAGGATCGCCGTGCTGGACGGGTCGAGGGACCCTGCTACGATCAAACTTATCCAGGAGATCGGGGCCAGCCGTTATTTCAATGTGGTGCGGCTGATCCATTCCCAGCAGGATATCGAGGCCATATTCCGGGAGGGCAAGACCCGGATGGTGGTGGTATTTCTCAGGGGTTTCCAGGACGACCTGCTGCATACCAATCATGCCCAGGTCCAATTGATAGCCGATGCCTCCGACCCCAACACCGCCAATACCCTGACCAATTATGCCAGCGCCATCATCAATGATTACCAACAGGCCCTGAACCAGGGCCAGGTATTGCCCTACCAGATCAAAACGCAAATACGCATGCTGTACAACCCCGAATTAAAAGGGGCCTATAATTTTGTTCCGGGTGTGATGGCCCTGGTGTTGATGCTGGTATGCGCCATGATGACCTCCATCTCGATCGTGAAGGAGAAGGAGATGGGCACGATGGAAGTGATCCTGGTGTCGCCCCTGAAGCCTTTCCGGATTGTTATTGCCAAGACCATCCCTTACCTACTGATATCGATACTCAATATTATCAGCATCCTGCTGCTGAGCGTATATGCGCTGGATGTACCCATTGCCGGAAACCTGTGGCTGTTGATGGCGGAGAGCATTCTCTTTACCATCACGTCCCTTTCCCTTGGGCTGCTGATATCCAATACTGCGAAAACGCAACAGACGGCCATGTTCACTTCCATGATGAGCCTGTTCCTGCCCACCTTGCTGTTCAGCGGATTCCTGTTCCCCGTGGAGAATATGCCCCTTCCCCTGCAGATCATATCCAACGTAGTGCCCGCCAAATGGTATTATATCATCGTCAAATCAGTTATGATCAAGGGGCTCGGGTTCGCCTACGTCTGGAAAGAGACCCTGGTCCTGGTTGGCATGACCTTGCTCTTGCTGGGGATCAGCATTAAAAACTTTAAAATCCGGCTCGAATGAGAACGCTGAAATTTTTATTACAGAAAGAATTCCTGCAAATCCGCCGGGACCCGGCCATTTTCAGGATCTTGTTCATCATGCCGATGATCCAATTGCTCATCCTGCCCCTGGCGGCGGATTACGAGATCAAGAACATCAACCTGGGCGTGGTGGACCACGACCGTTCCCAATATTCCATCAAAATGGTGAACAAGATCATTGCCTCCGGTTATTTCCGGTTGACGGATTTCAGCAACTCCTACAAAAACGCTCTCCATGCCATCGAGCAGGACAAAGCCGATCTGGTACTGGAAATCCCGGCCCAATTCGAAAGAGATCTTGTGACGAAAAATGAAGCCACAGTATTCATAGCTATTGATGCGATCAACGGCGTAAAGGCCGGGTTGGGGGGTGCCTATATTCAAGGCATCCTGCAGGATTATAACCAGGAGGTGAGAGATCAATGGATGCAGACCCCGCGGATGTACCCCCAACCGACTATCGAAGTGCGTTATTCCGATTGGTATAACCCGCATATGAACTACCGTTATTTTATGGTCCCGGGGATACTTGTGATGCTGGTCACCATGATCGGGTCTTCCTTTGCCTCCAATAATATCGTACGTGAAAAGGAGATGGGCACTATCGAGCAGATCAATGTAAGCCCCATCAAAAAAATGGATTTTATCATCGGCAAGCTAGTGCCTTTCTGGGTATTGGCGCTGACCGTCTTAACGATCGGGTTGGTGATCGCGAGGCTGGTATACGGTATTGTGCCCGTTGGCCATTATCTGACCATTTATATTTTTGCGGGTATCTATCTCCTGGCCATATTGGGCCTGGGACTCCTATTGTCCACCTATGCCCAGACCCAGCAGCAGTCGATGCTGGTGTCTTTTTTTATCACGATGATCTTCAACCTGCTGAGCGGGCTGTATACGCCCATCGAAAGTATGCCGGGCTGGGCGCAAACGATCACCCGGTTCAACCCGGTATCCTATTTCATCGATGTCATGCGGATGGTCGTACTTAAAGGGAGCGGATTGAGTGATATAAGACCGCATATCCTGGCGATGCTGGGATTTGCCGTATTTTTTAACGGGTGGGCGGTGATGAATTACAAGAAGAGGTCGGCATAAATTCTTAGGTGGGGATCTTATATTCCCTGATCACGCCGGTGACGACAAGGTTTCACGGGCAAGGCTTGTGGGTTGCAGGGTCTGCCAATAAATAAACTGATCTGCATCATTCTTCCAATTGATATACATCCTTGTAGTATCGTATCTTATCCGAAACGTCCGCCTCCGCCGTGAGGTATACCACGAATACAGGTACGGGAGTTTCCAGGGAGAGGGTCACGGGTTGCTGATCTTTGAGACAGGAACGGAGAAATGAAGTATCCAACGTATGGTGGAGCAGCTCATTGCCAAGATCAAACGGCTTTTCCAGCCGAATGCATCCATGGCTG
>PLXD01000146.1 GCA_003151295.1 Chitinophagaceae bacterium
CAATCATCATTTTATGATGATCATGATCTGCCATACCCATTTTCGGATTTGCTCCATGTTGTATAGGTCCGTAGTTCATTTTTGAATGGTCCATCATAATGAGAGTTTAGACGATATAAGGGTAATCAAAAATTAACTTTATTTCCCAACATATATGCAGTGCCTGTAATTTTCTGCAATGCATTCATTTTCTTTTCCGGGTCTATCCGGCCCATCCTACGATTATTATAACCACAAATGCAAATATCCATCAGCCCAGGGCAGGCTCAGATCAGCTTCGATACCCGAGCTTCTCTTCGCCTGCCTGGGCTTTAACTCTCCACCTGGCTGCTAAATTCCTGTTGCATGTTTTGGAGGACCTCTCTTAAAGCATCTGCATGTTTCATGTTAGTTGTGGGAATGAAAAAGTTAAAAGATTCAATGGCCTAATTTTCTTTTGCTCGGGGTTTTTCCCTTCTCTTTTTGGTAATGGCCTGATCAAACAATACCAATGCAAGGACAAAGACCTGGAATTGCGCCCTGTATCATCAACAGAGTGGAAGGAGAGGGTTTCCTTCTGTTTTCATCGCTTCGCCCATCGCCTGGTATTTTACGAACCAGTGGCTCTCGGGATTCGATTACATATCACGATCAGCTGGTGGGTATTCCTGTTGGCCGGCCTGGCGGCTTTGTTCGTCGCTTTTGCTACCGTAAGTTACCAAACCATTCAGNNGGCAGGGTCGCCAACCCCGTTAGGAATTTGAGAGCGGAATAAATTTGACTTTAATACGGAAAATTACCGATGACTATCCTGATACTTGGTTTCACTTCCTCGTTCGTCCATATACACAGTCTTGTGTGCGTTTTTATTTTTCAAATTAACCTGGTATACTGAATTGCCGTCTGCCCGGTCTATGCGCGTAAAATCAGCGTTACCGTATCCTGAATAATTATTTTTGACGTTATCCGTCACGGGAACGGGTACATCATTGCGGTCATAAGGGACATGGGTGTCAGTATGATCGCCATTATCATTGAAATGGGCAGTAACTTCCCCGTTATTATGATCCTTATCAGTAAAGCTCACATTCCAACTTCCGCTGGAATGACTCCATTGGCCCGATTTTGATTGGGGATAGTCTTTTTGAAATGATTTCTGAACAGTGGTAGGTGGGCGGTGATTGTTCTGAGAAAACGCAATAAATATACAAAACAACCCTGGAATGGTGAGTAGGAACTTTTTCATATGTCAATGTTTAGTATACAGCCGCAATAACCCTGCCACCTGGCATTACAAGGTAAAACATGGAATTTGCCAGATAATTCCCGAGGATATTACTCTACATACAACAAATTCGTTTTTCGCTGGCTTGACCGCCAGTTTTCAATCTTCTACTTTTTTGATGGGTGTCTTCCGATTCCCAGAAGCTTATACTTAGCGTACATATAGCATCGGCCACCTATTTCGCCGGCCGTCTGTCTGTCCACTAAGACATCGCCAAACCAGTAATTGGCAATTAATTTCTGCCGGGTGGAAGTATGGCCCCATTCAGGGATTTGCCGCTGGTTTTGGGAATGGGTAGTAGCGAATAGCGTACTAATGTAATTCATCTCTAACGGCGTATCAAACGTTAGAAAGTGCTGTGCTTTCTTCATCAATTCTTTCATCACTATACGATTTTATTAAATTTACGATTTTGAAAGGCAAAATGCGGAAAAATAAGTGTTAATAAAATGCAAGGATTATTCCGCTTTATCCCTTTACAGCAAAGGTTTTCGGCGGAAAAATAATGAGGTTAAAACAGGCTAAAATGAGATAAACAAAATGTACTTTTGTATAGGTAAGTTGTTCATTGTAAAGTAATGGAAGCTAATAAGAAAGAAATACGGTTGGTTCGACCAAAACTTCGACCAAAAAAAATAACCCCCTCGNNTATGGTACAAAACTCGAACGAGTGCCTTAATGGCTTTATGAATTTCATTAGTAGCACCAAAACAACGCCATAGCCACTACAAATCCTGCTTGTAAAGGTTAGCATACCCCGCACCGCTCATATTCAAAATCACAACGAGCCACCTGGCCACTGCGCATAGTAATCGGCCCCGAAGGCTTCGGTACGAATACCTCCCGGCGCATCCCATGGGCCGGAATGTAAGGCGTTCCTTCCTCTGCGGCCCCATCGACGTCCACGGGGATAAACTGGCCGTGCCAGTGGAATTGCTCAGGGCGATCAGTGTCGTTGTAAATATCTACTACCGTCCGCTGCCCTCCTTAAAGCGCAGGAGCGGCCCCGGGAACTGACCATTATAGGTAGTAGTTGAAATAATATGCTGCGGCCCCACCTCAACCCCGTGCCGATCCGAATGGTATAATCAGCCGCTTCATCAATTTCCGTCAGCCTTTGCCCCCGAACAACACTCCCGTGCCGAGCCTGCCCAATAAACGCCACGGCTCCTGCCGGAAGCAATCCGGTAACCGGCAAAGTCAATCCCGCCGACCTAATAAATTTTCTGCGATCCATAGTTCATTGATTTATGATGTTTGGAATGTCTGATTGCTTGTTTTGGGTAGGTCCGGGGACGAGGAATAGGAGCGCAAGGATTCCGGCCAGCGCAGACGCCACGCCATAGATGAAAACAGCGGGATGGCCCACTTTGTCCCACAGTTGACCTGCAACAATACTGGCTACTAATCCGGATAACCCGACGGCGGTCGAGTACCAGCCGATCCCGCTGGCTCTTACCTGCGGGGGCACCAGGTCGGCGGCCATCGCCTTCCCGACGGATCTGAAGATGCCCTGATAGACGCCGTAGAGACAGAATAATCCGGCTATCAGCGATAGGTTCTTTGTAAAGGCAAAGCCCGCGTAGGAGCAAAGAAAAATGACGAAGGCAAGGAGCAGTATGTTTTTTCGACCGAATTTGTCGGACAGGTTACCGGAAGGATACGAGATGAGGGCGGCAATCCCGTTAAAGGCCGCATAAATAAGGATGGTATTTTGAAAGGAGGCGCCGAGGGATTTTGTTTGAAGGATGAGAAAGGCATTGCTGGAATTGCCGATGCCGAACANNTGCCGATGCCAAACAATGCGGTTACGAATATATATTTCCAATAAGAGTAAGGGAACCGCCGGATGTTAAGGTCAATCTTCGATTTTGAGGGAACCGCTATTCTTTTTTCTTTGACGGCAAGGATCATGATCACGGCCAGGGCGCCGGGGATAATGGCGAGGTAGAAGATGGATCGGATCTTTATTTTCAGGATGAAAAGCAGCAGAACGGCGAGTAGCGGACCAATGAATGCCCCAAGGTTGTCGCCGGCGCCTTCTAATCCGAATGCTCTGCCCCGGTTTTTTTCGTCGGCGGAACCGGCGATCAGGGCATCACGCGGGGCGGAACGGGTGCCGGAGCCGAGCCGGTCCAGGAACCGGCCACCCAGAACCAGCGGCCAGCCGGTGGCAAAGCCGATCAGCGGTTTGGCCAAGGCTGCCAGGATATAACCGAATACGGCAATCCCTTTTCGCTTTTGCCATTTGTCGGAGAGCCAACCGGAAAAGCCCTGGATGGTATTTTGGGTGGTTTCCGCGATACCCTCGACAATCCCGACGATGCTGCCACTGGCTTTGAGGTTTTGCGTCAGAAAGATCGGAAGGATCGGGTATAGCATTTCTGAGGAAATATCCGCAAACAGGCTGGTGAGCGCCAGCAGGTAAGTGTTGGCGCTGAGGCCGGTGAATAGGCTGTTCTTTTTAGCGGCTTTCATGCTTTTGAATTATCCAATCAATAGAATAGGCTCCGGCTCCTGTTATCAATAAACAAACTAAGCTCAATGTCATAGCATAGTCGGTCCTGTATTCGTGGAACATAGGGAAAAATCCTTTATTCATCAGGATAGGCCATTTTGTATAAATAAAAGCAACAGCCATATCAATCAATAAAGGAATCGTTGCCAGGCGGGTAAGCAACCCGACCAGAAGCAGCACGCCAAACACAATTTCAACAACTCCAACAAAAGGAGCCCAAAATCCGGGATGTTGAATGCCAATCTCAATAAACTTCCCCACACCTACAGTATTTGCATATAGGAATTTTTGTATGCCTTCCAGCAAAAAAGTGACGCCGGGAATAAACCGAATGATAAGCTGTGATGCA
>PLXD01000454.1 GCA_003151295.1 Chitinophagaceae bacterium
CTATCGGTACATACCGTTCTTTATACCCCTTTCCTCTGCGTACATACAGCATTTTTCGGTCATGTAAGATATCGCTACATTCCAGGCTGGCCCCTTCCTGCAAGCGCAGCCCGCAGCCATAGAACACCGATAGCATGGCTCGATCCCGGATACCTAACACATCGTCTTTTGTCGCTGCATATAACCGGCGGATCTCCGCCCTCGTTAACCAGGTAGGGGTAGGACTGGTTTCGGCTAACCGCTCTAGGGTAAAGCCAATGCCGCTTTTACCGCTCTGCCGGATATAGCGGCTAAACAGTAGCAAGACCTGTATGTACTTGTTGATATGCCCGGCGCTGAAGCCCTGGCGGGTACGCAAGCCGATCTTTGTTTGCTGCTGCTCGATGAAGCCCCTGGCATCGCTGGCAGCCAGTTGTTGCAGGCCGTACTTTCCCTGTCCCTCCTGGTAGTGTAGGAACTCCACCAGGTGCTTCGGCATGGCCGCTACGCTCGTAGGCGCATAGCCTAAAACTTCCAGCCATTCCCCAAAGCCTTGCCGGAGTAATGTATGCTCATCGCTGGTGAGGGGGTATAGTATTCTCATGGCAACTTTTTTTTGCTATTACTACAGTTTTCCGGACTACCGGTCCACTGCCTATAAAAGATTGATGGTGATTTGGTTAAGTGGTCCACCGATATTAGTGGTCCACTGGTGGGCCACCGGACTACCTACAGGGATCTTATTTTGTCCAGAATGGCTTGTAAATGCCCGTCTATAGAAGATTTCAGCTTGTCGTATTCGGTGTAGTCGGCAATGGCATATTCATACTTGGTGTACCGGTTTCCGCCTTGCGTTTTGATGTAGCCATATCTTTGCAGCTCCACCAGGTGGCGCTTTAAAGTCGTGGGAGTGATGCGTAATTGCATACGGATCTGCCGGGTGTTAAAGGTTTCTTTACCCTGCTCCTTCAATAAGACTTTGAGCAGCTCTAAAAATCCCCGGCTCGCTTTAGTCAGCTCGTCGCTCTTGCTGAACAGGGCCTCTTTGAGTAGCGTAAAGGCCGCTTCAATATCTCCTATCGTGCTTTCCACATAGGGATTGCCTTGCCCGTCCCGCTTGAGCGTCCGTTGATATTGATGGTAAAACGTGATCGTTTCTATAAAGGCTAACAGGAGCGTCATCGTCCGGCGCGGCTTAAATACTTGCTCAGGGAGCTGTATATATTTTGCATAGGGATTGATCACCTGCACCGGCATCAGCACCCGTTGTAGGTGCTGGAACTGCTGGCGTATGTGGTGCTCCGCTTCGCGGTTGATCTCCCCGCCAGCCGCCCTGGTCTGGTAGTCCATAACCCGCCTGTCCTGGTCCTTACCGGTATCGATGTACAACAGCAAACATCGATTGGCGTTATCCTCATATACTTTCTCCCGTGTGGTGCAGCCGCTCACACTCACCGGGCCTTCGACTGTCAGGGTGATCGTTTTCAGGTTGCCTTTACTGTCTTTCAGCGTCACGGTCTTGCTGATCCGGCGCTTGCTTTGCAGCTCCCGCAGCGGGTACATCGAAGATTCCGCGCCGTCTAGGTCCTCGATCAGCAGCAGCTTATTTTTCAGCTCGTCTTGTCTAAAGTAATAGAAAGCATTTTCGGTGATCTGCGTGATCTCGATCTTATCTTCTGCCGGGATCAGCTCGCTGACCTTCTCCTGCAACCAGGTCTTGCCGCTGCCGGAGCTGCCTAAAAACATAAGATGCAGCGGTACAGCCAGCTTCCGGCTGCTGTACACCAGGTAGGCGATCAGCCGGTTGGTTTCTTCCCCTACCAGGCCCGACCGGCCTATATCTTCATTGGTTCTCGTTAGCAGGTTCGCTTGCTTCAGGTAGTTAATAGCAGCCTGCCGTTGCGCCGGGCTGAGTGGCGGCCTTTCTGCTGCCCTGGGTTGCAACGATTCAATGCGTTTAGCCCGATAGGATTCCAGTTCGCTCGTCAGCGCCGCGATGGTCTGCATCGTTCCTTGCGTACTGATATCGAAGCTCTCCGCGACCTTGTTTACTAACTGCTCCGTATGGGGCTGGTTATACAAGTCCAGGTTATGCCGTACCGGCAAAACCTGTTTTGCCTTGTGTTCCACTTTAAGCGTCACCCGCAGCCTGTCCAGGCCCGTGATCTTGATGCCGCCCAGCACCGTGATCAGCAGCTCACAATTGTCATAGATCAGCAGCTCCGGGTTGGCCGTGATCAACTTGTTATCTGTGGGTTGCTTTGCAGTCGTGTGGGGGATTTCAGGAGACACCGGTTTTTCTTTTTCCATTGAAAAAGAAAATTCCTTTCGCGCTCCGATCAGGTCTGCCAGGATCCTCGGGTCGTCATGGGTTTGCAACAGGCTGTTTACATCCTCGCCATCGGGTACGGCCACCTGGCTGATCTTTACACCTGGCAGCAGGCTCTTTAAAGTGCTGTAGTGCTTGGCTGTGGCGGCTTTCCCAGCCTCATCACCGTTCAGCATCAAAATGATTTCTTCTACATGCTTTAACGATCCGATGGCTTGCTGATGTTCATCGGTCAGGCCATTCGTGCCATACAGGGCCAACACTTCATGCTGTAGCGTGATCGCCGGTTGTTGCAGCAGGGAGGCCGCGTCTAGTATGCTCTCCACCAGGATCAGCCGGGTGGTCGCCGCTTTCGGATAACCCGGATACAACCCTTCCCGGCCGGCCAGGTAAAAATGCCGTTGATCGCTGTCATTCGTTATGCTGCGACCATAGAGACTGACTATTTTATGCTCCGCGTTTCGCAACGGGAAGAGCACGCAGTCCCTGGCCCATACGCTGTGCCCCCGGGCTGGCAAGGGTTTCAGCAGGCCATACTTTTCCATGCTGCCCACCAGGTGATGGTTGTTACTTTCTCCATGCAGGCCGCCGCTGTTATAGCCGATCTCATGCAGCGTGTAATCAATGCACCGGCTCCATAAATACTCAACCGCTTTGCGGGTCAGCGGTAAGGACTTTTTATAATACCCGAACACCTTGCCCAGCACGGCCGCCTTTTCCATCTCTTCCGCTTCTACAAACAACTTGGCGGGGGCGGGTTTCGCAGGAGGCGTAGGAGTAGAGCTGACCAGGGAAGCCGCTTTTACGATGGCTTCATGCTTGCTGCATTTTTCCATCAGCTCGATAAATTGGATGGTGTCACCCGTGCCGGCCGTGCAATTGCTGCTGAAGCAGCAGAACGTATTTGTCTTGGGGTAGATTTGCAGGCTCGGCGTTTTATCCGGGTGGAAGGGGCATAACAGCCGGCCGTGCTTGTCGGGTTTCAGGCCGTAATGCCCTAAAACTGTCTCAATGGATAGCAGCGCTTTGATCTCTTTTATCTCCATGTGGAAAATTGTTTTAAAACATATTCGTGTTGCAATGATACATTATTGTTTTAAAAAATAATGCCTATATGTTTCAAGATTTATCCACAATGTTTTAAACACCCCCTTTTTAAGGTAATTTTGATCTATTATAGGATGGTTTACACACCTAAATGTTTTAAAACATGACTGTAGGAGAACGTATAAAGGATTTGAGGGGGCAAAAGAAGCTGACACAGACTGAGCTGGCCAAGCTGGTGGGCCTTAGCTATATCCAGGTGGGCAGATATGAGACGAACAAGTCTAACCCTTCTGCCGATGTATTGCAACGCCTGGCCAGCGCCCTTGACGCAACTACCGATTATCTCATGAAGGGAACCGAAGATGAAGCCGTGGCCGCGCAGCTTACCGATAAAGAGCTATTGAAGCAATTTAAGCAGGTGGAACAACTGAACCAGGAGGACAAGCACCTGATCAAAACATTCATTGATGCCTTTCTTACTAAACGGCAGATTCAGCAACTGGCCAACTAACTGCTACTGCCTGGGCTAAAAACAAAAACCGCAGCAATGAGCTGCGGCTCGATATTTGGAAGGTTATTTTTTCCAATCCCTTTTCAATATTTCATTGGCCGACTTCTCTCTAATATTTCTCCTGTCAGGGGATCAACAATCAAGTAAATACTGCACCAATTATTGAGCCGAAGTTTTCCTTCAAAAATCAAAATATCAATAAAGGGACAATCGACTTCCCCGGTGATGTACTTTAATTTGGCAATCTGCCATTGAACCTTTCTTTCAGCAAGGCCGACGCCAAAGATGTTTTCATTATAAATTGTTCTAAAAGGCTTTTCTAACCGAACAATTAACATGCCTGACACTTCAACAACCTGAACTATTGGAAAGTCAAATGTTATTATGGCATCTCCAATGACTAACTGATGGTCTTTGACCGTATACTTACTATTGGTTTGATTCATCGTTTAATTATATTGTCAGGGTATAAGCTCTCCTGGAATAAACTCACCTTCTGGAATAATCGGTTCCTCTGGGAAAGAGATGCCTGGCATTTCCATTGGAACTCTCGGAACAGGCAAAGCTGTTGGAATACCAAAAGAGGAACTAGGTATCGCTTCCATAACCTCAAACTGCACACCACCTCCTGTGCCCCACGCATTTGTTCCTGCGTAACCCACTTGCATTAATGTTCCCGCCGGCACCTCAACCTCAAGTATTTCCGAAGGAGCATTCTGGCCAGGCAATGCGAACCTTTGCTGTATCTGTTCCGGGGATAGTCCCTGTATTTCGCTCTCCTTCATCATCCATTTCCCCATAGGAGAGTTTCCATTTTTTGGATTAAACACTCGAACAAATTTCTGCTTCATCGTCGTTCGATACTGTGTAACTGTCGTTCCTTTTGCATAGGCCGGTTCTGAATACGCCTTATTTGCTACCCCTGCAGGTATAAAACGTGCTGTTGGATTAATCTGTGGTCGAGGAACTCCTACCCCTACATTGTCTGTTGCCATTTTCGGAAGACGGTATGGTAACAGAGGCAGGCTGCTCGTAGAATTTTTATGCGGTGTTACAGTAACGGGAGGAAGGCTATCCGGCATCAACCCGAAAGGATCATTCAGTAAAATCGGGTTATTGCCCGCAAACGAGTAAGTTGATACGTCTTCATTAATATCGGCCAACGGATCTATTTGCCAAAAACGACCCAACTGTGGATCTAGGCTTCTGTAATTGGTCTCATACAGCTCTAAGCCGCTTCCATCAGAAAACTCCTTATTCTGTAGCTCCGAACCCTTGTTGAATTTATACTTATTTTCAGCGTATTTCGTCTTGAGCGCCTTATCCGATATCCCCGCCATCGTTAGCCCAAACGGATAGTAACTACCAACCCCTTTTTATACCGACCGCCTTTTTGGGGGCGTTCGGATATTTGTATATTCAAAGAGCTTCTGAGCCTCCAAGATAACCGTTTTTTCCTTTCAGTTGAACTTTTCAATTGAGTTCAGTTGAAAGAAAAAAATCCCCTATTGAGGGGATTCTTCCTGATCAGGATATTTCACGGCATCGGGTAGTTCCCCGTACTTCATCAGGGCCTCCATAGTACTGTTGCCGGATACCAGGATCTTTCCGGCGTAGTCGGCCTGGAAGTAGACTTCCTGATCCGGCCGGACGGTGATGATCTTTAACTCCTTTCCTTCTTTTACGATGTAAGTCATAACGGTGTTTTTAAAATGAAAAAAGTAATGCCCCTCGCAAAGCACCAGAGGGGTTACTTTTTTTATTTTAAAGGACATGGGCAGTCCCGTAAAAGAAAAGGAGTATAGACCGATCCGGGCAGATAAGCAAGGTTGACGGGTACAGGCGGCAGGGATAGGTCAGCAGGAGCATTTTTACGGCTCTTTTCAATGCATACCAATGGAAAGAAAAAAATCCCCCTTATTGGGAGGATCTTTCGGTGGTTTTATAGTGCGGACAATGCCGGCCGCGAAGCATAATAGCCTGGTGTAAGGCCCGGTAATACTGTTGTAAATGGCGCTCATCCCGGGATACGGCATAGAGCGCCTGGTAAAACCTTCTGTCAACATCGTTCCAGCGCAGGGAACTCTCGATCGTAAATCGCATACGGGGTGTTTTTTGTTTTTCTGTTGGGATGTAATCGATCATAACGGTTGGTTTTAAAATGAAAAAAGTAATGCCCCTCGCAAAGCACCGGAGGGGTTACTTTTTTCATTTTAACCGGATGGTCGGCTGACAAAAACAAGGAGAAAGCGGTCCGGTTATACGGGAGAGATACCGGCGTTTCGATAACTGGCAGCAGCGCTGCCGATCAATAATCCTACCAGGTCAGGATACTTTTGTACATACAAAAGTACATCCTGCAATGGTTCAGATTAATATTTGCTCCAGATCTTCGATATGGATGCAACTAAGGATGGCTGTGGAAAAAGGGGGCTGTTCCGGCAATAATTGGGCAATAATTGTGAACGGCTGTGTAAAATTGTGTAATCCTGTGTAAAAATAAGGTTCGCACCCTTCCTTGCCCTCCGGGGAGACGGGGCAACCTGGCCCTCAAGCATTTTAAGGCGTTTTACGGGGCTGCCGGCAAGGATGGAGGGAAGGGCTTCCCGGATCGGGTTAGCCGCTTTTTGGCCGGTTTATTTGCTGACAACTATATATCTTGCTGTGTGCACCAGGCACACTCCCTGACCTGCCTTTAAAGCCATTTTTGTGCACAGCTATACATCTTGCTGCTTCCTGCCGGAAGCTCTTGGGGGATACTATTTAGCAGCTTGCGGACAGGTGAGGATTCCGCATGCCTTCTTTACTTCCTGGAACAGGAACGTATGCAGGGGTACGGTAGCATTCCTAAAGCCATCTTCTGCATATAAGCGGAGTAGAAGGTCGTCAACGACCTTGTTAGCCCGTTTGCTGTCCTCTAAAAGGATATAGGCCAGAATGGTCATATCCTCGGCATAGTCATAGCAAAGGGCCTTAAATGCCTTTATATTGCGTTGCTGTAGTTGATAGATTATTTCGGGGTCCTGGTTCATGTAGAGATGGTTAAAAAAGCGCCCCCGGTCCTTTCCAAAGAGGGGGGCGCACAATTAAGAAAATATCTCAGCCGGGAGTAGACACAAGCGACCGGCTACGTCAGTGCCTTATTAACCATTTAAACCTTATCCTATGAAAAAATTTATCCTGTGACAGCGCTAATATACGAAAAATCCGACAACAGTATGGATTCAGTCCTACTAAATTTCTGTTCGGTTTGGTGATCTTTCGCCGATGAACCGGAACCGGGATGCAAAAATAATTAACGATTTTGGCAAAAATTTGAAAACTATTCGGAAGGCAAAAAAATTGAGCATCCGGAAGCTGGCCGATATCGCCGATGTGGACTTCAGCCAGGTACACCGGATCGAGAAAGGAGAAAGCAACCCCACCCTCACAACGATTATGGTATTGGCGGAGGCCCTACAGATAGATCCCTGCATCCTGCTTTCAAAGAAGTAGTCAACAGCAGCCAGGAAGTAAAGCATCATCATATCGGCCCGGAGGTATAAAAAGCCTGTTCTACCGCTGACCTGGTTACTACCGCCGCCGTGCTTTTATACCTGCGGGCTGATACGCCAACGGCGAACGGATGCCCGGATTTATTCTACTGCTCATCGCCGGCGGCTGCTTGTTCTACGGCTTGTTTTCGAGACTGCCGATTTCATCAGCATAGACAGCGCAGGTCTTAGGGTCTTTCAAGCTGGGGTATTCTTCCTGGACAGCTTCCACTTCTTTTTCTGTCATCGGGCGGCTCTTTCCATTATCATCGTTATGGATCGCCCAGCAGTCGGCGTACTTTTTTACGTAATACATAGCTGTATATTTTAATGGTTATAAAAGGCTTTGCATTTGTGGCAGTGCAGCTTTCGGGAGAGAGGTACGAACGGACGAGAGCGAAGCGCCCGCCACCACCGCCATGTGGCCGGCAGTGCTGCACGGAAGAAGGCCGCAGGCCGCCGGGCAGCTACCCGCCGGATCGACCGCTGTGTTCCGCCGGAGCTTTAGCGGAGGCAAATAAAACCGATAAGCTGCTGGCCACCGGCAGGTGGCGGACAAACAAGAGGCAGCGGGTGGATGCGAAGCAGACACGGAAGCTGCCCGAACGGAGACGGGGTGAGCTGCAAGGGGCGTGACAGGTAGGCGGGCTACCGCCCGCCAGGCTACGCCGTTACCTGGCGCCCCACTTGCCGAACCCTGACGGAGAGAGACCTATCTTCCTGCTTGGGGCGTAGGACTTGTACGGTGGGGTTAGTCTTTTTCGTTCGATCTGCGGAAGCCTATCCGGGGCCGGGGCTCCTGCGGTGGGTTCAGTAGTTGTTTGAGGTATTTAAAAACGAGCTGTATGTCTTCATCATGCCCGGTTACTTTCCTTTCCATTTGTTCCAGCTTCAACAGTATCTCCTGGTTGGTCATTAGCATCTCCCGCATCTGCGTGAAGATCCTTACTATCTGGATATTAACCTCAATGGCTCTATCACTATTCAACACACTGGCTAACATGACAGCTCCGTATTCTGTAAAAACATAGGGTAAAACAGGCGAGTATTTCAGGGATTCGAGGTGGTCGCATTTTGCGACCACCTCCTCTTTTTCTTCTGCCGTCAACTGGAACATAAAATCTTCCGGGAACCTTTTTGTATTGCGTTTTACCTGCTCGTTCAGTCTTTTGGTAGGTACTCCGTACAACGCTGCCAGGTCTCTGTCTATCATTACTTTCTTACCCCGGATGAGTAGTATTTTGCGCATCACTATTTCATCAGGTACGATCAGTTCATTTTTTTCCTTTGCCATAAGATTGGGTTTAAGAGGTTACAAATTTATTTTTTATTTAGCTCATCGGGTGATGTTTTTGCAGTTCGTTTTGCCAGTCATCGCCATTTAATACCTGGTAACGCTCGGTGCTGCTTACATACCGGTGTCCTGCCATATACTGCACCTGCCGCAGGTTGTACTGCTGCAACCAACCCGTGATCACGCTGCTGCGGATCTGGTTCGCGTTAATGACCTTCGGATTAAGCTGCTGCAACTGGCCCATCATGTGTTTGATCCGGTTGTTTACATTTCGTTTGCTGGCATCGGCCCGCGTCAGCCTGGCTAAAAAGATCCCTTCTTTGAACTTGTTGGCTTGCATGTACTGCTGCAGTTCCAGCGCCTGGTTAGCCTGCATGGGCAACCACCGCTCATTGCTTTTACGCGCCCCTTTGATAAAGATTTTCCCTTCCCGTAAATTAACGTGCGCCGCTTCCAGGTTCATTACCTCGTCCGTCCGCAGGCCCTGGTAGACCAGCAGCCCTAACATGATCTTCTTTTCGCGGTCGACCCGCAACTGTAACTGGTACCAGCGGTAAAGATCCTCCATGTCCTCCCTGCTTAACAGGTTGCCCGGCAGCTTCCGTACAATGCCTTTTACGTACAACCCAGCAGCCGGATTATCTTGCCGCTTACCTTCCAGGGTGAGGTAATTAAAATAATGCCGCAGGATGTTCAACTGATTATGTACGGTCCGGTTACTTTTTCCTTTGGCCTTCATGTGCTGCATAAAAGCGATCACGTCATTGTAGCCCACCTCTCCGCCGTCCAGTTGCTCCTGGTTCAGCCAGTCCGTAAACACGACTCCGTATAGCTTGTAACGATGGATCGTGACAGCACTGTAACGTTTTTCCTGCAGGTACTGCTCAAAGTTCATGGCTTTGTTGTTTAGGGATTTCGTTGATAAGATGCGTATAGAGCTGCGTGCTGTCCAGGGCAGTATGCCCTAAAAAATCCTTGATCCGTTCCAGGGTCATGCCGCTTTGCAGCAGGTGCGTAGCGATGCTGTGCCGCAGGCTGTGCGTCCCTACCTCCTTTTGGATGCCGGCCTTTCGTACCAGGCCCTTGATCCGGATATACAGGCTTTGCTTGGTGATCGGCCGGCCTTTGTTGGCATCGATAAAAAGGGCCTTGCAAGGCTTTTGCAGTAACTGCGGACGAGCTTGTTCGATATACACCTGGATGTCGGCATAACTCTTTGCTGCCACCGGCACATAGCGTTCCCGGTACATCTTTCCTTTGCGCACATACAGCATTCTCCGGTCAGCCAGTATGTCGCTGAGTTCCAGGCTGGCCCCTTCATTTAACCGTAGCCCGCAGCCGTAAAACACCGATAGCATGGCCCGGTCACGCACCCCTAATACATCATCTTTCGTGGCTCCGTACAGCCGGCGGATCTCGGGTCTCGTTAACCAGGTAGGCTTGCCCCTGATATCCGCCAATCGTTCAAGGGTGAAGCCGACGCTGCTCTTCCCACTCTGCCGGATATAGCGGCTAAAAAGATGCAGGGCCTGTATGTACTTGTTGATATGGCCGGCACTAAACCCCTGCCGGGTCCTTACGCCCGTTTTTATTTGTAGTTGTCTGGTAAAGGCCGTCGCGTCAGTGGCCGTAAGCTGCTGCAAGCTGTACTTTCCGCGGGCCTCCTGGTCTGCCAAGAACTCCTGCACATGCCGCGGCAGGCTTACTACGCTCGTACCGGCATAGCCCAAGACTGCCAACCACTCCGCAAAGCCTTGCCGGAGTAGTTTGTGTTCGTCACTGGTGATGGGATATAATATTTTCATGGCAAATGATTTTTGCTAATGGTCTTTTTCGGTGTCGTAGTTGTCGCAGTAGGGTAAATCCGCTCGGGTATTGTGTTTTACTGCGACAGTAGGTCACTGTCGCAGTAGTGTCGCAGTAGATTCATAACCCCCGGAGCTGGGTCAGGATGGCTTGCAGGTGTTCATCTATGCCGCTTCTGAGCTGCGCGTATTCGCCCAGGTCGGTGATGCCATACTCAAAGCCCTTTCGGTGCCTGTAGCCGCTAACGGGCTTTATATACCCGTATCCGTATAACTCCCGGATGTATCGCTGTAGGGTGCGGGGCTGGAGTCTAAGCAGCTTGCGGATCTGCTGCGGACTAAAGCTACCCTGGCCACTCTGTTGCAGGTGCTGCTTTAACTGCTCCAAAAAATGCCGGGTGGCCTGGGTCAGCTCGTCGCTTTTGTGGAACAAGGCGTCTCCCAGCAAGGCAAAGGCTGCCTGGATATCGTCCACGGTGGTTTCCACATAAGGGTTGCCCTGAGGATCCCTTTTAACCGGTCGTTGGTATTGATGGTAAAACGTGATCGTTTCGATAAAGGCCAGTAGCAGCGTCATCGTCCGGCGCGGCTTAAACACCTGCTCCGGAAGGTTGAGGTATTTCGCATAGGGATTGATCACCTGTACTGCTGTCAGCACCCGCTGGATATGCTGGAACTGACGGCGGGTATGGTTTTCGGCTTCCCGGTCGATCTCGCCCCCGGCCAGCCGGGTCTGATACTCGATCACCCGCTTGTCCTGGTCCTTCCCCGTATCGATGTATAACAGCAAACATCGGTTGGCGTTATCCTCATATACTTTCTCTCGCGTGGTGCATCCGCTCACACTCACCGGGCCTTCTACGGTTAAAGTAATTGTTTTCAGATTGCCCTTGCTGTCTTTCAAGGTCACGGTCTTACTGATCCGGCGTTTGCTTTGCAACTCCCGCAGCGGATACATCGACGATTCGGCGCCGTCCAGGTCCTCTATTAAAAGCAGCTTGTTTTTCAGCTCGTCCTGCCTAAAGTAATAGAACGCATTTTCGGTGATCTGCGTGATCTCGATCTTATCTTCGGCCGGGATCAGCTCACTCACCTTCTCCTGCAACCAGGTCTTGCCGCTGCCTGAACTGCCCAGGAACATGAGGTGTAAAGGGACAGCCAGTTTCCGGCTGCTGTACACCAGGTAGGCGATCAGCCTGTTGGTCTCTTCTCCGACCAGGCCAGACCGTCCTATGTCTTCACCCGTTCGAGCTAACAGGTTTGCTTGTTTCAGGTAGTTGATAGCCGACTGCCGCTGCGCCGGACTAAGTATGGGCTTCTCTTCTGCTCTTGGTTGTAAAGATTCAATGCGTTTAACCCGGTAGCCCTCCAGTTCGTTCGTAAGAGCCGCTATCGTATGGGTCGTCGCTTGGGTGCTGATCTCGAAGCTCTCCGCGATCTTGTTCACCAACTGCTCGGTGTGTGGTTGATTATACAAGTCCAGGTTATGACGTACCGGCAATACCTGTTTTGCTTTGTGCTCTACTTTCAGCGTCACCCGCATCCGGTCCAGGCCCGTGATCTTGATACCCCCCAGCACCGTGATCAGCAGCTCGCAGTTGTCATAGATCAGCAGCTCCGGGTTGGTCGTGATCAGTTTGTTATCTGTCGGCTGTTTGGCAGGCGTGTAGGGGATTTCAGGAGAGGGCGGTCTTTCTTTTTCAATTGAAATAAAAAAATCCTTTCGCACTCCGATCACGCCCTCCAGGATCCGCGGGTCGTCATGGGTTTGCAACAGGCTGTTTACATCTTCGCCGGCCGGTACCGCAACCTTTGTGAACTTTATGGCCGGCAGCAGCTCCTTTAACGTGCGGTAATGCTTGGCCGTGGCGGCTTCCCCCGCTTCATCCCCGTTCAGCATGAAGATGATCTCTTCCAGGTGCTTGAGTGCCAGGATCGCATGTTGGTGCTCATCGGTCAGCCCGTTCGTTCCATACAGAGCAAGCACTTCATGCTGTATTGTAATGGAAGGCTGTTGCAGCAGCGATACCGCGTCGATAATGCTCTCCACCAGAATCAGCCGGGTCGTGGCCGCTTTCGGATAACCCGGATACAACCCTTCCCGGCCGTTCAAATAAAAATGCCGTTGGTCGCTGTTGTTGGTAATGCTCCTGCCGTATAGACTAACGATCTTATGTTCACTATTTCGCAGCGGGAAGATCACGCAGTCCCTGGCCCATACGCTGTATCCCCTGGCCGGCAAGGGTTTCAGCAGGCCCCACTTTTCCATGCTATGCACCAGGTGGTGGTTCTTACTCTCCCCATGCAGCCCGCCGCTGTTGTAACCGGTCTCGTGCAGTGTGTAATCAATACACCGGCTTTGCAGGTACTCAACCGCCTTCCGGGTCTGCGGCAAGGATTTTTTAAAATAACCGAACACCTTGCCCAGCACGGCTTCTTTTTCCAGTGTCTCCGCTTCGATGAAGAGCTTAGCCGGGGCAGGTTTCGCGGGAAGCGAAGGATTAGCACTGACCAGGGAGGCCGCTTTTACAAGCGCTTCATGCTTGCTGCATTTTTCCATCCGTTCGATAAACTGGATCTGATCACCCGTGCCGGCCGTGCAGTTACTGCTGAAGCAGCAATACGTATTTGTCTTGGGATAGACCTGCAGGCTCGGCGTGGTGTCCGGGTGGAAGGGGCAGCACAGCCGGTCGTGCTTGTCCGGTTTCAGGCCGTAGTGCTGCAAAACGGTCTCGATGGATAACAGGGCCTTGATCTCTTTTATCTCCATGTGGATAATTTTTTAATGATACCTCAAAGTATTGCAATAATACCTATGATTTGTATCATATCCAAACGGAAGGTCTTAAAATATCCACATTGCGTATCAAAATGCTTTTCAAAAGCCCTATCTATAGGTTATATTTGTGTGGAAAAAATATTTCAACGTATCATGAACACCGTAGGAGAACGTATTAAAAAAAGCCGCACCCAGGCCGCAATGACCCAAAGCGATTTAGCCGCAAAGGTGGGGATTTCTTATGTGCAGATTGGCAGGTATGAAAAACGCGGAGCTGTGCCTTCTTCGGATGTGCTGGCTAAACTGGCCGATGCCCTTGGTACTACCACTGATTTTTTAATGCACGGCTCCCTCCAGGATAAAGCCTCCTCTCAGATAAATGATAACGAACTGTTGAGCCTGTTTCGCTCCGTGGAGAAGATGAACAATGAAGATAAATCCGTTATCAAAACGGTTATTGACGCCCTGGTTACCAAACGGCAATTGCAACAACTGGCGCAGTAAAAACGAGCCCTGTAGACCGGTCCCTTTATTCCAACATATTGAACGATGCAATTTTTTCTTTGCAGATCCGCTCTGCGATCGCCTGTAGCTTTCTTACCCGCTCGATCAGGCGCGTAAGCTCGTCCGTTGTAATTACATAATCATCTTTATACCGGGCGTCAATATAGCCTTTCAGTAAAAGGTCGAACAGGTGGGCCTCCAACTCGCTGTTGCGCGGGAATACCCCGGCCAACTCTACGGAGTAGCGTTTCGTATAACGGATCAGCTTGTCCAGGTTATGCGTCTTGGGCTTATAGCCCGTAAATACCAGGATGATCGCATGGTAGGTACGCTCGGCCGCCTGGTGCAATACAAACGCAGATTCTTTCAGGGTGCCGTTTTGTTTGGCATAGACGCTCATTCCCAAAAAGTTAACGGCGCTGATAAACCACTTATCATAATCCGCCTGCGCCAGGGCCTTTGCCTCCGAAGGGTTGAGCTGCCGCCGCTCGGCCAGCGGCACGTTGCCGGCATCATACAGCATAATGCCCTCCTTCTCGATATCGCTAAAAAAATACTGCCCTTCGCTGAGGTGCTTGTTGATGTACCCGATGTTATGAGTGATCGCGTTTACCGGCGTCTTATACCGGCAACGGTTCTCTATGATGTCCTGGATCTCGTAGTCCTTTCGCTTCTCATCCGCCTTTGTGATCACCAGCAGGTCGTAGTCGCTCACATACTCATACGTGATATGACCCTCCGTAAACCGGTCCTCTACCCAACGGCCCGTAGCATGGCTGCCGAACAAGATCACCTTCTCCGGGTCCACCGCACCCACGATGATCTCCGTGATCTCTTTAAGCTGCGCTTGCTTATGCTCCGGTAAATGTTCGAGGGAAGTCTTCACAGCTAACAGTTTGCTATACTGTAAAGCTAGGGAAGTTTCAATAACCAAAAATAAAAAACCAGACAATGGCTCTAAACCTTTGAGGCATTAATTATATCACAAAAATACTCTTTTATAAAAGTTCCATAGTTATAAAACTGATCGTATCGACTGGCGATATCAATCTTAATATTTTCAATCTCATTATCTTTTAACCTTAACACTTTTCTTAAGGCCCACTTAAATAAACTATTTTTCGGATTGCTCCGATATGCCTTATCGAGCAGTCTGACTCCATCTTCTTCCTTAAGTAAAGGGGCAAAATACCAGAAAGCTACCGTTAGCATCCATCCAATAATAAAATTGTAGTCCGCATCATTGGTATAGGTATTCTGATAAGTTTCAACATTTCTCATTAGTATATCCTTTATGTCGCTCTCGGAGAAATTTTCACAGGAGACTCCTTCGACTAATATATACCATGTTAGAAAGATTTCTATTATCAGCAATTCCTTATCGAGCCTCTTTTGCAAGAGCTTTGCTTCTATATTAATAACCATGTCGTTAAAATCATCCATTACTTCTGTTATAAATTTTAGGGGATAAAAGCTGTGCCTATCCGAGGAACTCCGTTAACCACAGCCCCTCTAATTGTTACGTCATATCCATAAATACTAACCACTTTTTCAAAAACACCTGAAGCAGGCAAACTGCCGGTTTGCCCTAAAGACAAATACAAGCGTCTGATAATATTTGCTTCACTACCTGCCTTTGATAATAATAATCCAAGATTGTGTTTTGAGGCTAAGATATGAGATATGCTATTTGTATTAGCGAAAGTTGAAGCAATCCCTTGTCTCACTTCTGCCAAACCAATATCTGCTGTTACATTTACTATAGTCGATGATAATCGTCCAACAGGAATACTCGCCGCCAAATTTACCATCGCTTGGCCGGTATTCTGTTTAACATCATAAGAATCATGTCCAGTAACCCATGTATCTACAAGATTATATGCCTGTGCTAACGGATTGAACCTGTTTAACTCATAAACAATATCAGTTCCAATATTATGATCACCTTGATCTTGACTAGCTGTATTATCCTTTGAATTTGAGGAACCACCTTGTATAGGCGCTGCTATTGTTGACGGCGGGGGGTCAACAGTTACTGTAGGTGCAGAAGCACCGCAGTTGCTTTTGCACGGAAGGGCTGCTGTTACAACAGCATCTGGCATTGGGGTAACCCCTGAATCATGCGTACTATCATTGGCTAAACCCAACGGATCATTTAATAAAATGGGATTGTCATTAGCAAACGAATACGGACTATACCCTTCATTTAAATCGGCTAAAGGATCGGTTTGCCAGAACCTTCCAAGTTGCGGATCGTAACTGCGACAATCTGTTTCGTAGAGTTCTAAACCGGATCCATCGCTAAACTCTTTATTAGCTAGCTCTGTACCGTCATTGTACCTGTACTTATTTTCAGCGTAATTCGTCTTCAATGCCTTATCACTAATGCCGGCCATGGTGAGGCCGAACGGATAATAATGCGTCTCTTCTAATAACGGCCCACGTTTGTCTTGTATTGTGACATTATCAAAGAACACATCCTGCGCACTCTCGTTGCTGACATATATATAAAGATACCCATTTTTCGGAATGGTGGTAGGGAGATTTGCGGCCATCGCTTGTTTCTGCGCCGGACTGACAATGGTAGGGACTTGAGTCACTCCTCCTGTTACATAATTCATTCGATCATCAAAAAGCGCCCAGTTCAAAAACGCTTTAGGGGAAGTGGGAGCGTAATCTGCATCCTTTGCACTTAAGAATGTTGGTAAGGAGGCTGCAAAGGCCGCATTAACACCCGTTTGTTCAGCCGGTATCAATTCGCCGCCACTTAGCCCGATAGCGCTCGTCGCCAGCATAGGCAACAAGCTATTGAGCAGGCTGGGTGGACTTGTTGGAACCTGCAAGGGCGCATTGTACCAGCCGTATGTACTGGCTGTCACGGTATCCCCTGCCATGACCTTTAAGATAATGGCTGGCCCTACCCGTTTGTTGATACTGCTACTGGCGTTTAAGCGTGATACATAATGGTTGCTGGTATCGGTATCAAAGCCCGTTGGTTTGGCGAATTGGGTGCTACTTACGCTATCAAATAAGGCATTTTCAACGGTCGCATTCGCCTGCTCCATCGTGGCGGCATAGGTATCCTGCTGGGTCTCTTCGGAGAGCACCATTCGTGTATTGCCTAGATGATCTTTTATAAAGTAATCGTATACATATTGGAGATTGGAAGGGGTATAACCGGTTGCGGGCGTATCAAGCTTTACCCGGATGCGGCCTTCTTCATCCCCGATAAATTGTAAGGTATCGTTGTGGTAAACATAGGCACCCGTATAGGTAGTGGTAGTCGTTTTTACAGGCGTAGCCGTGCTGTCCAAGGTGATCTTTTTCCACTTGGTACCCGTAGCATCATAGAGATAGTTGACCGTACCCTTTCCTCTGATCGAGATCGTCTGCGGTAGGTTCAGGATATTATAGCTGATATTGCTAATGTTCTTGTTGCTATCTACCACCAGGTTTCCGTTGCCATCGTAGGCATAGTCATTGCCGGTATTCGTGCCGTCTTTAAAATCTCCCAAGGGAGCCGTATTACCGCTGTTATCGGTGACGCTGGCAAGTCTGTTGCTCCACCCCCCGGCCTGCAAGTAGCCGTATTGCAGATGGTCGATGACGGCCGAACTGGTTAGGACAATCCCTTTTTGCTGCATCTTCAGTATATTGCCATTGGCATCATACTGAAGACTATCTACATTGAAATCGATATTAGCGTCTTTCACATAACCGCTACCCTCGTTTTGAGTAAAATCCCCTTTTACTAAACGATTTGCATTGTCGTATGCATAGCCGTAGGCCCGCGCTACCGGATCACCCTTGCTGATCCATGAAACACCTGCGATGTTGCCATTTAACTGGGTGAGGTTATAGCCATAGTCATAGCCGATATCCTCTCCAAACCAATTAGACGTGCTGCCGCCACTCACATAGTTTCGATTGATTCCTTTGAGCCATCCTCGAATGGTGTAATTATAGGTTAGGGTTTCCACCGGTTTGGCACCGAGTGCTTTGGTCGATAATCTACCCAGTTTGTCATAGGTGATCGTGTTGATGGTTTCAGCGGTTGTGGACCCATTCAGGTATTGTTTGGTACTTAACGGTCGCCCCTGCGCATCATAATTGATTGCAGAAACAAGCATATTCCATTTGATGGGACCGACCGTAGAAACAAGGCTATGAGTGGCGCAGGAACTCAAAACCTTACCACTAAAATCATATTGTGTCGTGAGCGTGTCCCATCCGGCAGAAATATTTTGTACCTGTACTTGAGTCAACCGGTTGTAATCGTCATAGAAACTGGCGTTATTTAAATACTGGTTGTTGTTCAATATTTTGACCCGTTTGCCCGTCGCTACGCCTCGGGTATGTAACGTTACTGCGGGGGTGATTGCATAGGCTCCACTCAGAATGACCGGCAAGTCGGTACTGTTGTTGAAATTGGTCGTGAACTGCTGGCTGATACTGATATCCGAGCGGGATTCCCAGCTATAGTCATCATAGAAGGTTTCAGTAAGCGCCGAATCAGCAGTTGTGATAGTAGGGTAGGTGATACTGGTATTGGCTAGGTTTTGATGATATACCCGGTTGTTCGCACTCGGAAATAGAGCCGTCTTTACCGGCCTGTCCAGGCTATCAAATACGGCCACCGTCCATTCATTTTGTGCCCGCAATAGCGAATCCTGTGTCATCACGACCCGGTTCCTGGCATCGTAGACCATATCCACCTCTCCTGCCCCAGGCACTCGTTTAGTGAGTATCTTTCTGGCCTGGTCATAGTTATACTGAAAACAGAGTTCATTGCGAACAGTTGGGTTCAGGTTCCATCCATTAACCGAGGCATATTGCACGGCTTTGGGAGACAGCACATACCGCAATTGATTGAACACATCATATACATAATACGTGGATAGCCAACCCGTGTACCCGGCATATAGCGTATCTGACAATTCCACCTTCTTCAAAATGGTTTTTCCCTCCATATCCTTATATTCCATGACCTTATTTTCTTGCTCATCGGTGGTTATCAATAGCTTTAGGGTGCCAGGGGCATATTGGCCGGCTATCCTGGGCGTGTCGGTTAGGTTGGTACCGATCTTCCAGATATACACCGAATCCTGTGTCGTGTTGAAAGTATAATCCTTTCGCACTCCGATATTATTACCAGTCCAGCTATTGCCGGGAACGGTAGTCTTCAAAACCCTGTTCTCCGGTGATCCATCATAAATATTATTGGAATAGTAGAATCCCTCCTGGTTATTAAAAAAGGAATTATAAAAAGCCGGCTGCGCTGTAGTAGGGTTGGTCCGGAAATTGCCCGTATTACTGCTATCGTAATAAGGCAGGTATTGCTGCATTACCCGACCCAGGGGGTCGTAGTTCACCACCGAGATCAGGTCCTGGTTGTCTGGGGTTGCCTGCTTGACGACTGTCTGGATTTCCCGGCCTAGATCATCCAGGTAAGTCGTTGACTGTTTATAATCGGACACGGTAGTAAGCCCCTTGGCTGCCGCCAATGTCGTCACACCGGGTTTTTCCACTTCCCAGTTCCGCACGTAATTGATCTTAGTGGGGATGATCGCTGAAAGTGTATATGAATTTACCGGGACGGCCGTGATAGAACCACTGGCGGTGGATTGGGTGACGGTATTGGGCGCATTGAGGCCTGTCGTTCCCACGACCTTGATTTTTACTTCATTGTAATAACTGGGTACGTTGGAGTAGGCACTTTGGACCCCATTGGTGACATACCTGCGGAAATACGTGGTCTTGGTAAGGCCGGGCGTGGTATAGTTCTGCGCGTTGCCGCCGCTGATATTGGTCCAAACTACTTCGTCATAGGATTGCCGCCATTGATACGAATAAGTAGCGACCGTTCCTCCATTGGCGGCTGTGCCAGTCAAATTCACAACGGTGCCGGAACTTACTGACTGGGCAGGAGGGGATAGCGTACCGGGATCGTAGATGACTATTTTAACGGGGATAATGATTGTATTGGAATTGGCGGTAAGTCCCTCGCAGGTTACTTGCCGGTAATAGGACACAGAAGTCGCCAATAGCTGCGATGCCGGGGGTTGGTAATTGGGAAGCTGTCCGCCTTCGATAATCTCTCCCTGGGTGGAAGAATACCATTGATACGTATAATTGGTGTCGATCCCTCCCGTTGGCGCTGTTCCGGTAATAGGAAGCGTGGGCGCCGTATTCCAGGGAAGTGAATCGGTACTGGCATAGGAAATGGTCCCCCCCATTAAAATCGGGAAAGAAACGACATGAGCGGTATCGCTATAAGCGGTATCGGATCCACCAATTACCCGCCGCCGGTAATAATTATTCTGGGAGGCAACTGCATACGTTGTAGGTAAATTACTCCCTTGCTGGTAAGTAATATCGGTATAATTTATAGAATCCGTCGATTGCTGCCATTGGTAGGTATAGACCCCCAGACAATTACCTCCATAAGATCCACTACAATTCAATGAAAAGGGTTGGCCTGTTTCTACATTGAGGATCGGGATTCCTATCGCACCTTTCGCTAACGGGAGGGTTTGGACATTTACTCCCAACGTATAATATTTCCCTCCAAATACCGTTACGGTTATCGATTTGTTGCCCGGAGAGGTCCATTGCGCGGTGACAGTTTTGTGCCCGTTCGGGAAAGCGGGCGCTACAATACTGCATCCTACACAAGTCCAGTTGTATTTGGTAGTATCCTCCAGCACTGTGAAACGGAAATAATTCGCTGTCTGTCCTGTCCATACATTGACCAGCCCATTAAGGGTGTCGTTCTCAAAACCAATGGTGTCTACATTGCTATAAGCAGTCTGAAGTCCCACCGACACTTGCAACCGGAAATAGGAGGTTGCGGTAATAGTGGGAATAGGTAGGGAGATAATATTAGCGCCACTTATATTTGTCCAGGTGCTGCTATTTAATTGCTGCCATTGATACACATAACAATTTACTCCCGAGCAGGCGCCCCCCGTAACCGATTGTACCACCATCGGAACGCCCGTAGCCCCTGCTATATTCACCAATTGATAGGCAGGAAGGGCTTTACCCACTATAAGAGTTGGTATTTTGACAACTACTTTTCCCGGGAAAGAATAAAGGGTAGGACCGCCATTTAAAGAAATAGCCACCCGGTAATAAGTCGTGCTGGTAAGTAGTAAAGGCGTGAATACCGTATCGACTGCGTTTGTGATATTTGTCCAGATGCTGCTATCCGGAGAGCTTTGCCACTGATAGGCATTGGTCGAATAACTGCCATAAACTCCAGTGACCCTTAATTGTCCTGGGCTGGTATTATACAAAACAGAATCAATCGCAGGGGTGATCGTCCCGGTCTCAGGCATCATTTTCGCAGGAACACTATTGGCAGGTACGCTATGATTGGTTACCACGGCCCTGAAATAGGTGGTAGCCGTTAAGGCTCCCGGCGTATAGGTCGTACTGGTCGAACCGACATTGGACCATGTGACACTATCCGTGGAACTCTGCCATTGATAGGTATACGACGTACCATCTCCACCGGATACCCCCGTCAGCGTTAAGGTTCCCGGGCTGGTATTATAGGTAAACGCTTTAACCGATGGAGAAACGACACCTCCATTCAATTGAGGATACACAAAAACGGTGGCTACACCGGAATATCCGTTTACAGTAGTGGTACTGGAAAACACCCATCTTTTGTAATAAGTAGTCTGGGTGATCGCCGAACTTGCTGTAAAGTTTTGTGAAGTAGCCCCACTGACTGCCGAATAAGTGATATTGTCTGTACTTTGGTACCATTGATAGGAATAGGTGGTGGTGCCCCCCGAACAAATACCGCCACTGGCAGCCGAGCAGGAAATCGTGGCCGGTGTCGTATTGTAATATATGGTTTGCGATCCTCCCGCAGTAATACTGCCTACCACCAGGGCCGAAGCCATCGTAAAAGTAAGCAATGCGCCTGACCCATAGGTAATGGATCCGCTTGTTGCCCCTGTGTTCCAGGTCACCTGCAATGAGGTAGTGCCCGTTGTCGTACCACAATTAGGCCTACCGGACACTGTCCCATTAGTCACACAATAGTTATAAGTCCCCGAGCCTGATATATGGTATGTGTAGGCTATTCCCGTACTCACACACTGGGCCTGCCCCTGGCACTCGAGCATGCATATTATAGAAAAAAGCAGTGTGGTCAGTCTAAAAAGGATGGTCCGGTTTATTGTTAAGGGGTGCAACATGTAAATTAGTTGATAGATCCGTATAATAAGGTTTAACATTTAATTGCCATCGACTGTCGCTTCATTGGAAAAAGCAATGGACCCTGAGGCCACTTCGACCACCTTCCTACGATAATAAATAATTTGGTTTCCAGGCGTCGAAAACGATAGATTTTGCTCCTGCGCTCCAGTGATATCTGTCCAACTCATCATATCATAAGATTCCTGCCATTGATACCTGTAGGAAGGGGAGCAGTTTCCCCCGGAAGCGGCAGAACAATGAATAGCAGCAGGAATATGATCGGCGAATACAGCCTGAAGATGAGAGGAAGAATCAATAGAGCCCCCTTGCAGTGCCTTCGTTATTGAAACCTTTATTGAAGCAGTTGCCGAATCACTGGTAACCAAAATATTACCTCCTTTATTTTGGTCGTTCCAATTCACCCGTACAAAAGAGATGGAATTGCCGGTAATACACGTACTATCGGTATTGAATATCGTTCCCCCGGTAATGCAAATCTGAAGGGTAGAACCGGCTTTCCAGGGTCCCGTGATATTATATTGATAACCCACTCCGCTTGTTACAAAAGCGGGACACGTTATGGCAATCTGTGCCGTACAAGGCGCCAGGCTTGAAAGCAGCAGGATAACAAATACGGGGGAATAAAGACGTCGTTTCAGACAGGTCATATCAGTCAGTTTGAAGATTAGGTCGAAATGGTTTATAATTTATTTTCTCTTATCAATTACCTGGATTGCCGTCCATAGTTATACTCAAATGCTTTGATGATATTGCCATATTGATCCTTGATATCGGTCACCCGGTTGAGCGCATCATATTGATAATAACTAATCGTGCTGTTTACACTACAGGTCGCTTCTAGTCGCATCAAGGCATCATATGTATAACTGGTCATCTGGCTGGTAGAGGGATATAGTCGCACCTCGTCCACATTGCCGCTGCCTGTTACACTAAGGGTGGTGGTGCCGGTGACTTTGATTTCATGGTAGGTCCAGCCGTTCAACGTTCTCCCGCTCACACTTCCAGATTGTGTCCCTCCGGTAATGCTGATGCTGGCGCCTGATTTCAACCAATAGGATACGATATAGGTCTGAGCCGTATTCATCCCGGACTTTGTGATCGCAGTGCTTCCCAGCGTATATGCTTTTGTACCGGTGGGGGCTGTGGTATCGCTCACTACCGAACTGCTGCTAAAGGCCCAGTTACCTGTCTCGGCCGTTTCAAAGCTGCAGTAGGCTACATCCGTAAAATAGGCGTTGTCCACCTGCGCCAGAGGTAGGTGCGCCTGATTGTCCCATATCAATGCCTGGTCCTTGTCGCTGACCAGTTTTTGTTCAATAATCCTTCCCGTGGTACCGTCAACATTAAAATCCGCTTTTTCCACAAAATTGGCATCGGGCAATAGCGTAGTAAATTGACCCGTGAGCGCAATACTTTCCCCTGCCTGCGTTGTTGTCAACGGAACGGTTGTCTCCATGGAATATATTTTGGCCGGGTTGATGAACGTATCGGTACCAGCCGTCGCAAAATTCTTGTATTGGGTAACCGTTCCACCGATCAGGGTGCTATTCTTCCATACACGTGTTGCTACCGGGACCAGCATATTCCGGGCACTCATCTTGCCGAATACGGTATCCGGTGTCGCCGTGTTCGCATAGTCAAAGGAATAGTACGTCTTTTTGACAATGGTGTCTCCCTGGCTATTGATCGCCGAGTCCCGGGTCTGCAAGGTGTGATAGGCGCTCTCATAACCATAGTAATGAGTAGTCGTCAGGCTTTTGCCATCTTTATAGTCCGTTACGGCCGAAGATGCCAGGTGCGAGATCCCCGTATGAAGTTTATAAAACGTAAAGGCGTCATAATACGGGAGCGTGTAGTCTCCCGTTGAATAAAGGCTTATGACAGGAGTTCTAAAGACCTTAAANNCTTAAACCCCCTGATCAGGTAATTTTCATGATAGGAGATTGCGTAATTGTTATAGACACTATGCAGTAATATGCCAGATGAATCATAGGTTAACCGCACTGTGAGCCTCCCTCTTCCATAGCTGACTTGGTTTGGCGCGTAGGGGTAATAAGCGGTACTTGGATTATATTCTAAATTTTGCGGCAGGATTTGATTGAACAACCCGTTTCCGGCCAAACCGGCCACATAATTGCCTTGTAGATAAAAGCCACCATCCGCCGTATAATTATACATATCCAGCCTGCTATAATCGTTATAGGATCCACCCGTTTGAAATTGATACAAGGTAGACCCACCCTCACCCCTGGCTCCAAACGTTTCCAGGACACTTCCATAGCCAATATGATTGCCTTGCACATCCTGCAAAGGGACGATGCTTTGGGATTGCCTTATCATATTTCTGATGGTAACCGTATTGGTATGCGTATACCCTTGATAAAAAGTTCCCGAGGCAGGATTGTTCGGCTGCGCATTAGCCATATAGTATTCGTTATTGGGAATGATCAGGTATTGCGGGCTATTAAATAAGGCGGCAGCGCCATAGGTAAAGGATCGAACTTTTACCGACCCAGTCACGCTGTCCGTAGCAGTGATTTGTTTAATCCGAAGCCCCCCTGCATTGAATGAATGTTGCTCATATTGAAAGTTGGTGACGACACCCAGGGGATCTACCATATTAATCAATGTGAACGCTTTCATATCGGGCCATCGGGGCGTTCGGGTTGCTCCGTATCCGGTATCTGCGCCACATATTGGATGCCTGATAGCAGGCGTAAAGAAGTAATTGCTGTAGCCGAAAGAATTGTTGCTATATCCCCAGTGATCCTGGTCGTAGCTGAGCCGCCGGGGTAATTGAAGCGTTTCATCATAATTAAGATTATAAGGCGGTTTGGACAGGGTTCCGTCTCCCGAAACTTCCGTCACAGAGGTCAATTTCAATCGTTTGGCATCGGATGTATCTTTTAGCCCATTTACCATTGACAGTACCAATGCGGTCGTAGAGCCGGTCGTAGAAGTAAAATAGCTATGGCCTAACGCATATCGCTTCAGGCACTGACCCTGTGCAGTATAAATGTTTACCGAATCCAGGCTGTAAGGAAGCGGGCTATTATAAACACTCGAAAGATCCTGCCTTTGCGTATGAGCCGCCAGGACAATATTGTAATTCTTCGATTTGATATTGGTTAAGCGTAATCCATTTATCGTGCTTTGCAAAATGTCCGTCTGATGTATAATCGAACAAACCTGTTGAACATTGGTGACATCATAGATGGCGGATTCCGGCGGCAAGTCACGGTAGAGATATTTCTCCGGCGTGTAGGTCAAGGTGATGGTATCTTTGGTGTTGGGATAGACCACCCGGGTTAAATACCAGTTTGAAGGATAATTGGAGCGGGGATCTACATACCCGTTATTCATAATCGAAGAGGGTTGGGTGAGCTCATGAGCATTATTCTCGCCAAAATAGTAATTGGTTCCGTCCTCCGTTGTAATCATCCAGGAAGTAAAAGTAGTTCCGCTCCAATTCACTGAAATTGTCATATTCCCATCTGTCAGCATATGAGGGGTTCGATTCTCGTCAAACACAAACTTTCCGGTGATCCCGTTAAAATTAAAAGTGAAAAGATCTGGCTCAGTATCCATATAACCAGCCATTATAGGAGCTGGAGGCCAGGTGTTGAGAGCTTGCCCGGTGAAACCAGGATAAGACAGTAATGGCAAGGTGGATATTCCATTGTCTTTATAGTACCCTGTTGGACCTGGATAGCCGCTTAAACTTTCTCCACTCCCTTCATCAGGGGCGCCTCTAACGGTTCGCATTATGATACCTCCGGCATTTAAAGTCCATCCCAAGCCTACCCAAGACGCCGTCTCCTCCACTTTTATACCGCTGGCATGATAGCTCAGTGAAATAGGGATATGTGCCGCTCCGTCCTTGAGGTCATAGAGAGGGATGTTGATCTCCGGTACGCCGGTATAATAGCTTACCGGGTAATCGGCATATTTCCCCAGGGATGCGGCGTTAGGTGCCGGCTGCACATAGTTGTTCAGATAGGTGTTAGTGGTCAGATAATCCGGGAAAATTGATTGTCCATGCATCCCGGTAACGCTCACTATCAAAATGATAAGTGCAAAAGTTGTTTTCATGATCGATGATTTACTATCTTCTATACTGTTATGTGTGTTGTATTTGCTGTGAAAAAGAGATCTTAGCTATTAGAACTGGTAGCCCATCCGGAACATCAAGGGTGTAGATTGCGGAATGTGTTCTTGATATAAGAAATCATATAGCACTTGCAGGATCCCTGTCTTGTTTTTGGTGATCTTATATTTTTTCGAAATGCCAAGCAGAGCGCTTTTCTGCCACAGGTCCAGGTTCTTTATATCGCTGATGCCGCTGAACGCAGTAAAATAATTGTACTCGAATCCGCCAGAAATCCACAGGCTGCCCTTGGCCTTGATATCGAGATAGCTTCTAAGCCCAAGACCCTGGTTGCTGAAAGCGATATGGTTCAGCCCGTTCCCCAGGCCAAGATTATAGCTCATGCCCACCCCCACTGAACTTTTGTCGGATAGCTTATAGCCCAAAGTCAGCGCAAGGGAGGCGGTAGTGGGCACGAGGATATTACTTTTTTGGGTCTGTACGTTATATCCGAATTGTAAACGGCCAAGCAATGATTTGGTTTTTTGACTATTCGGGGTAAAATCCGGCATAACGACGCTTCCACTGCTCCCGCCAGGCAAAACCAGTTGAGAGACCTTATTCTGCAATTGCGTTAGCTCCTGTTGCACAGATCCCAATTGCTGCTGAACGAATCCTGATGGATCACCGCCGCCACCACTGCCACCACTTGTCGAGCCGCTCCCACCTAGTTTACCGATCATCTGCTTTACCTGGTCCTTTGTCTGCAGGCCGACAACCGACGCAGGGGATCCGTAATTGCCCGGTAATCCAAAAAGACGGCCGATATAACTGTTCTTTGCCATGAAAGACTGGTAAGCCGGTATTTTGTTGAGCTGCGTGAAGGTTGCCTCTTCCATTTTGCTTTTGTCCTGGAGTGTGCTTTTATAAGCCGCCAGCCGTTGTTGATAGTAATAGGCGCCCTGATTAAAGCCCGCGAGTTCTTTGCCGAAGCTGTATTGGCTGAGTTGTGCTTTCAGTTGTTGTTCCCTGCCGCTAATGAACTGCTGCACCTGGTTGGCGCTTTGAATTTTCGCCTGAAGTTGTGTGACGCTGGTAAGGGAACCGTTCAGTCCTTCCACATTTTTGACCGAGCTTAGCAATTGAGGATTTTGTTGCAGGAAGGAAAGACCGGTCTTCAAAGAATCCAACCGGGCCAGGTATTCTCCGCTGGTACCCGTCCCGATAGGGACGGCATTACTGGCAATCCTTTGCTCCAGCGAGGCATATTGCGTTTCCGATCCCGCAAAAAGGGTGGCAGCCTTGGTGCTGTCGATCCTGGAGAGTTTCTTTTTGACCCGAGCTTCCCGGGCCGCCAGTTGCTTCAGGACTTTTTGTGTCTGGCTGGCGATCTGTTTGTCCAGGTCGTCAGAACTTTTTTTAACCTTGCCGAACAATTTAGACGGGAAATCGAACACCTTGTCCACGAGCCCGGTGGTGGGCTGGTCCTGGGCAAAGCAATGGGTTGGGCAAAGCAATAGCAGTAATGGTGCTACCAGCAGCAAGCATCTCATAGATTAGCGTTAAATGGTTAAGGGTAAAATTTCAAGCGGGTAGGAAAATACTTATGAGGACCAAGCTAATTTCTTTATTTGACATAAAAAATACCCCTAACGGATATTCGTTATGCTCCAAATAATTACACGTATAGTTGTTTTTATTTTAATGTGACAATGCTCTATTGTATTTGAAGCAGTTTTTTGGAGATGTTTTAGACCACAAAAGGAGAAAAAATACCGTGTTTAAACGAAAAAATACCGTGTTTAAACGGTACGAAAACCGTTTTTTAACATCACAAATTCGCAGTTTTTGCAATTATTGCTGATATATAAGCATACCGCTATCCTTCATTATGAATGTCTATAAACTTTGAAACATTCTTAGACCCTCATGGTTCAGCGGGATCATCGACGCCGAGGGGCTGCAGGTTGGGCTAGGTGAAGAGTTCGGTTGGAAGGAATGAAGGTGCATAACCTCCATTCCTCTACAGGCATTTACAATCTAAATTAATTTTAGCAAAGTTAAATCCCGGGAACTCTGCGAAAACTCTTCCGGAATCGCTGCGTTGGAAAGCATGTTTGTTGAAATATTCCTAAGATCTTCAAAAGCTTCGGCAGGAATAAAACTTTTGGCATCGTCACTCTCAAGCCCACGCTCTATTAATTGACAAAGCAACAAAATGTCCCTCCTACTAATTTTAAAAGCAATTTTCACCTCCTCACTCATCCAAGGTGAGCGAAGGACCGCACCGTAAAATTTTGTTAATTCTTTGTTCACCATACGCCACTTTTTTAATCGTTGAAAAAATATTATATCAACTCAAAGTTATATAAGAATTCTTTTCGCATCCCCTTCAGATTTTGAAAAAAGTATCCATCCACGTAGCACACGCCTTACCTTGCATCGTTATCTGAATTGTGAATTTGAAAAGTGTGTTATATGAATATCGGAAAACAAAAACTTACCTGCGAGGAGGCGAACCAGCATGACTTGGTGGATTATCTTGCCTCCTTGGGCTATCAGCCCGAAAAAATTAGGGGATATAATTATTGGTACCTGTCTATGTTACCTGACAGGTTTGAAAAAAATGCTTCTTTTAAAGTAAATAGAAACAAAAATCAATGGTATGATTTCGGGAATGGTGCGGGCGGGAGTCTGATTGACTTCGGCATTCGCTACCATAATTGCAGTGTCGCAGACCTCCTGGAACTTCATTCGGGATCGGTTACTATCGGCCAAATCGTGTCACGCGCGCCATATTCCATGGGCAAAGAACCTGAGCAAAAGCTGGTAATCCTGGAAGAAAAACCGATCCAATCAGACCGGCTCATTCTCTATCTTCGGAACCGTAGAATTCCGCTCGATGTGGCACGGGAATACCTACAGGAAATAAAATACCAGGTCAAAGAAAAGCCCTACTATGCGCTTGGCTTTAAAAATGATGTGGGGGGATATGAACTGCGAAATGAATATTTCAAGAGTAGCAGCTCGCCCAAAACCGTTCGCTTTATTGACCGGGGAGTTGACCAAATTACCGTGTTCGAAGGCTTCTTCGATTTCCTTTCTTTCCTCAGCATTCATAAAAACCAGGATACTCCCCTTTCAAATTTTCTGGTACTCAACTCGCTTGCCTTCTTTGAAAAAGCCCGTCCGGTCATGGAAAGACATAGACAGATCAACCTATACCTGGACAGGGACCGGAGTGGAATACAAACCACCCGGTACGCCTTACAATATAGCAACAAATACCAGGATCACAGCGATCTGTATAAGGGATATAAAGACCTTAACGGCTGGATATGCAGGATAGGCTCAGCTCCCGTCCAGCGCCTTTCTTCCGGAGCAGTTAAAAAATCTCAACACCTTTAGAATGTTAAAGAAAATGTTAAACCGCCTGCCATGCCGCGGTTGGCCAGATGTCCCAACGTTGCACGTTGGATCTGGTCCTCCGCTCCGAAGTCGCTCCGGGAAGAGGGCATTTAACCTCCGGGGTCGGTTAAATCACCTTTTTAAAATCAGAAAGAATAAGATGAACCAAGGAAAAAGTATACGAAATAAATGGCACACCATTCGCCTTAATCAGGAAGAGTATGACGAACTGCAACGTCTGTTTAAGAATACTACCTGCCACCAGCTCAGTGATTATACGCGCCGGATTGTACTCGCCAGGCCGGTAAATGTGAAGTACAGAAATGCGTCCCTCGATGATTTTTTGACAGATATGCTGGCCATGAAAAGAGAATTAAGTGCCATCGGAAATAATTTCAATCAGTCCGTTCATAAGCTACACATGCTGGATCATTTGCCGGAATTCCGGGCGTGGGCCTTGAAAAATGAGCAAGATAAGTTGGTGCTTTTCGGCAAGGTCGACCATATTATGAAACGGGTAAATGAAATGTACAAGCTATGGTCCCTGTAATAGATCCTCCGTCCGCAGAACTTGCAAAAGTGGTGAATTATAACGAGCATAAAGTGCAACGTGGTGTGGCTGAATTCCTGTATGCCCATAATTTTTTAAAGCCAAAAGAGGAGTTGAATATTTACGACAAGCTCCACCGGTTTCAAAAATTGAACGAGCTCAACGAGCGATCGGAGAAGAATACGTTGCACATTTCGCTAAACTTTCATCCCTCAGATCAATTGACGAAAGAGCAGCTTTGTGAGATCGCCGCGCTTTACATGGACAAAATCGGCCTCGGTAATCAACCCTATCTGGTCTACCAACACCACGACAGCGGACACCCGCACGTTCACATCGTCAGCACGTTGATCCAGCCGGACGGTAAAAGATTCCGCACTCAGAACATCGGGAAGAACCAGTCTACACAGGCCCGAAGGGAGATAGATCAGCTATTTGGCCTTAGAAAAGTGGAGGAAAGCAAGCATTCCCAGGCTTACGAACCCATCCCGGTTAACGCGCAAAAGGTGATTTATGGCAGACTGGAAACCAAAAAGGCAATCAAAGATGTGCTGCGTTTTGTACTGGAGAAGTACAAATTCACTTCCCTGCCGGAGCTGAACGCCGTTTTACAGCAGTACAATGTCCTTGCCGACAGAGGCGATCCGGACTCCAGGATATACCAAAACGGGGGCTTGGTATACCGGGTATTGGACGAGCAAGGAAGCAAAACGGGCGTCCCGATCAAAGCCAGCGACTTTCATTTCAAGCCTACCCTGGCATCCCTCCAGGGCAAATTTGAAAAGAATGAACCCTTGCGTAAGGCGGATATTCCGTCCATCAAAAGCCGGATAGACTGGGTATTGGGGAAACAGCCAAAGAGCTTTAAACTATGGTTGGAGGAACTCAGAAAAGAAAATATTCTGGCAGTTATCCGTCGAAATGAGCAAGGAATCGTTTATGGGTTAACCTACGTGGATTTCAAAACCCGGTCCGTTCTCAACGGCAGCGACCTCGGAAAAGCGTATAGTGCCCGGGCAATTACCCAACGATTTAATGGGCCGGCAGAACTAACAGCACCGCCCAAGATTCCGCTTACAAACCAGGATTCCAAGAAAAAAAGGACCCGTTCTGCCTCGAAAAAAGGAATCCCTACCAAGCCGGTCCCTCCCGTCAAGCCGCCAACCGGCCCAGAAAAGAAGCCAGCCAAGCCTATTCCGGCCCCATCAGCACTGATCAGCCAGCCCCTTATCCCAGCTTTACCGGTGGCTGGCGGAGGAAATACGCTGCTCAACAACCTGATAACCGAACAAGCACATGATCCTTTACCCTATGAATTAACAACTGACCTAAAGAAAAAAAAGAGAAAAAGATTACATCAATGATCTGAAAAAATAATCCCCGGAGTGGGCTTAAAAAGGAGAAATATTATGAATACGGGAGAAAACGAACAAGGATTGAGAGCAATCCTTGACATGACGAGGCTTATCAGCATCGTCCTATTATTACTGCATTTCTATTATGTTGGGTATGACGCCTTTTCTGAATGGCAACTAACCTCAAAATTTTCGGACAGAATACTGACCAATGTGGACAAAACCGGGCTGTTCCATCCTTTCCAGAAGGTTAAATTCATTTCATTAGGTTTCTTACTCCNNATCGGCCTCCTGGGAGTGAAAGGCCGAAAGAATAATAAAGTCCGGTACAAATCCTGCCTATGGCAATTAGGGATAGGAGTGGTGCTATATTTCTTTAGTACAGCTATCTGGTTCTTGCCGTGGGATTCGACAGCCCTTGCAGAAGGCTATATGTTCATAGCCTCATCCGGATTCATCCTGATCATGACGGGCGGAACTTTGCTTTCCCGGATCGTTAAAGTGAAGATGAGTGAAGATATTTTCAACCGGGAAAACGAATCCTTTCCGCAGGAGGAACGCCTCCTGACCAATGAATTTTCGGTCAACCTGCCGACGCAATACCACCATAAAAATAAGGTCAGGTCAGGGTGGATCAATATTGTTAACCCCTTCCGGGGAAGTATCATTTGCGGTAATCCCGGCAGCGGAAAGACATTCTATTGTATCCGTCATTACATCCATCAGCATATTCAGAAAGGGTTTTGCCTTTTTGTCTATGATTTTAAGTTTGACGATCTGTCCCGTCTTACCTACAATTATTTACTCAAATACAAGGATCGATACCCCATCACCCCTCGTTTTTATGTTATCAATTTCGACGATCTATCCCGGACAAACCGCTGCAATCCCCTGGACCCCGTTACCATGCACGACCTGACGGATGCCTCCGAATCTGCCAGAACTATTTTGCTGGCCCTGAACAGGGAGTGGATCAAGCGCCAGGGTGATTTCTTCGTGGAATCGGCCATCACCTTCATTACAGCCAATATGTGGTTCCTGAAAAAGCACGCCGGAGGTCGCTTTTGTACCTTACCACATCTCATAGAGCTGATCCAGACCGATTACAGCAAGCTCTTTTCTGTCCTGCGGACAGATCCGGAAATACAGGCTTTAATCAATCCTTTTGTTTCTGCCTTCCTTAACGATGCGATGGAACAGCTCGAAGGTCAGGTCGCCAGCGCCAGGATTGCGATGGCTTCCCTTTCCTCGCCCTCCTTATATTATGTACTATCGGACAATGAGTTCACCCTTGACATTAATAATCCCAAGGAGCCGAAGATCGTTTGCGCCGGTAACAATCCGCAAAAACAGCATGTTTATGGCGCGGTCTTATCGTTATACCTTACCCGTCTCATTAAGATCATCAACACGAAAGGGAAGCAGAAATGCGGGGTTATTTTCGATGAATTTCCTACCCTTTATTTCTCCGGTATGGACAACCTCCTTGCTACTGCCCGGTCAAACCTGGTAGCTACCACACTCGGGGTGCAGGACTTCAGCCAGTTGAAAAAGGACTATGGGCGGGACCAGGCGGAGGTTCTCTTTAATATACCTGGTAATATTATTAGCGGCCAAGTGACCGGCGATACCGCCAAACAACTATCCGACCGATTAGGTAAGATCCTTCAGAACAAGCAATCCATATCAGTAAATAGCCAAGATACCTCCACCAGCCATAGCCAGCAGTTGGATCTGGCCGTGCCTGCCAGCAAGATTGCCGCGCTTTCCTCCGGGGAATTCGTGGGTATGGTGGCTGATAATCCGGATATGAAAATCCAATTGAAAGCCTTCCATTGTGAAATTGTCAACGATGTTAAAGCCATTCAGAAAGAGGAAAACGGATTTGTCGATATCCCTGTCATCCGGGAGATTACACCCGAGGATATTGAGGATACTTTCCTCACCATTAAAGAGGACATCATCGACCTGGTGGATGGCATGATCTCCCAAATGCAGGCAGATCCGGAAATGGCTCAGCTAATTGTGAATAAGGGTATACCCGAAAAAAATGACTAAAAACGTACCTGCCTAGCTTTTAGAGACTGGATGGGCTTTTAAAATACTCGTGAAAAACAGGTAAATATTACCGTGAAAGAACGGTATTTTCATGATTATTCGTTTAAAGCATTGGTAAAGAAGCATTAATATTTATATTTATAAATTATGTTCAATATATTGCACATAATTAAACTAAATAATTTAGTTTTGTGACTGTAAATGATTGACTTGCCGAAAATTAAGTATCAAGTGCTAAAAATAAGTGCAATTCATTAAAGCATGAATGTGAAATTAAAATCTGAAAAGTCAATTGTGAGTGAGTATAGAGAATCTATTGGTAAAACAATTCGTGAATTTAGGGAGAAAAAAGGTTACAGTCAGGATCATTTGGCGGAAATGATGAATGTAGACCGTTCAACTATCTCTAAAGTTGAAAACGGAAAATTCGCAATCAGTATCGATTACTTGGCTAAATTTTCTCAACACCTTGATTTTGAAATAGCCCTTATTAAGAACCAAACAGAGCATTAATGGCTGACGTGCATACAGAAAAAATCCGGAGTTACAATATGAGCCGGATCAGGTCAAAAGATACCAAGCCGGAAATTCTTGTGCGGAAAGCATTATTTGCAAATGGCTTCCGCTATCGGCTTCATAAGAGGGAATTGCCCGGAAGGCCTGATGTTGCTTTGAATAAATATAAAACTGTGGTATTTATCCATGGTTGTTTCTGGCACGGTCATGAAGGATGCAAATATTTTGTGGTGCCTGGAACACGTACAGAATGGTGGCTAAGAAAAATAAACAGAAACAAGCAATTAGACGAGATTAATTCGGCGAAACTACAAGCTTTAGGATGGCAGGTAATTGAGATTTATGAATGCCAGTTAAAAAAAGAAAAAAGGGAGAAAACAATTAATGATCTTATAAGTAAGCTAAAAACATTTATATGATAAACCGAATTCAATCAATTGAAGATGTGATTATGTTCACAAAAGAAATAATTGCTGAAGGTACCCGCATTCATCCAGACGATGATTTTAGGGAAATGGTGAATATGGAAACGGATGAGCCAACTTACACCATAGAAGAGGCAGATATGAGAAATGAATTGATGAATCAATATTTCGATATATGTGACAAAGAAGGGACGGATATTTATGGGATAATGCTCGACGTATATCAGAAAGAAATGGGTGACGAAAATGTTATAACAGGATCGTCCAAAATAGAAAATTGACTAATTGTATAATTCAATCAAAAGAAAGGATTACTTATTCTACATTTTAAAATACCAATGGCCAAACTAAATTACATAGATCTCTTTGCCGGAGCCGGTGGATTATCTGAAGGTTTTATAAGGGCAGGATTCACCCCTATTGCCCATGTGGAAATAGATGAAGCCGCGTGTTATTCTATAAAAACAAGAACTGCCTATCATTATCTCAAAGAAAAAAATGACGACGACGCTTATGTCTCTTATTTGAAGGGTGATATTACCAGGTCTGAATTGTATACCCATATTCCTGGTGAATTACTGGATAGTGTAATCAATCTTCCAATCGGAACAGAATATAATGATAAAATTCATCGTGCTATTCATAAACAACTTGGCAATAAGGAAGTTGATTTGATTATCGGTGGCCCCCCCTGTCAGGCGTATTCAATAGTAGGAAGAGCCAGAGATGTAAACGGAATGAAAGACGATCCTCGAAATTACCTGTATGTACAGTATGCAAAGTATTTGGAAAAATATCGTCCGAAAATATTTGTATTTGAAAATGTGATTGGATTGAAATCTGCTAAAGGCGGTTTATATCTCAATAACATGGAAAAATTATTTCTAAATAAAGGGTACAAAATGCACGTATTCACTGTTGAAGCTAATAACTTTGGTGTATTACAAAACAGAAAACGCATTATCATTATTGGCTGGAGAGCTGATTTCGTTCCAAATATCCCCGACTTAGAAGCCATTCACCTGCAATCTACTTTTAAAGTAAAAAGCATATTCAGTGACTTGCCTAAAATACAAGCCGGTGAAGGGATTGACAAATTCTCCAGATACCGGACTAAGATCAACGATTATCTGGATCAGGCTTCCATTCGCAATGGAATCGATGTATTAACCCAGCATATAGCCAGGCCAAATACAGAGCAAGATAAAAAGATTTATCGAATTGCTGTAGATAAGTGGAATCAAAAAAAAGAGCGGCTAGATTATAATGACCTTCCCGAACGACTTAAAACTCATAAAAACCGTCATTCCTTTTTTGATCGTTTTAAAGTAGTTGCACAAGACTTGAATTATTCACAAACAGTTGTTGCTCATATTGCCAAGGATGGGCATTATTATATTCATCCTGATATTGAACAGAATCGCTCTATCACGGTCCGAGAAGCAGCCAGACTGCAATCTTTTCCTGATGATTATTATTTTGAAGGTGTAAAAGAAGACGCTAATAGGACACCTGCATTCAAGCAAATTGGGAATGCTGTACCTCCGTTAATGGCTCAAACTATCGCCGAAAAAATAAAGAATATTTAACACATGTCTTCAACCTTTAAACCTTATCCTGCAGAGCAACTCATATCAGAATTTTTGAAGAATTCTGATGAAAATTCAATGAGTAATCTTATAAATCATTGTAAGCTATATGAATTAAACGAAAACGAAATATTGCTTTTAGCAAAGGGATTGGCGGAATCTGGGGAGCAAATAAGATTCCCAGTAATAGAAAAAGTTTATGATATTCCATCCACTGGTGGGCCCTCTTCATTGTCTACCTTGCTTTCTCCACTTTTTCTTAAGGCATTGGGTAAAAATGTTTTGAAACTTGGTGTTCCCGGACGACCTGCTGGTGGAATTGATGTACTAGCTCAAATTAAAGGATATCAAATAAATCCAAACATTGATGAAGTTAAAAAGTGGTTTAGCTCTTCAGGATATGTCCATTTTTTAGCAAAAGACAACTTTACTCCATTAGATGCGAAGCTTTTTCAATTTCGCAAAAAGAATAACGCAATTGATATTTCATCGTTAGTAATTGCATCGTTACTCTCAAAAAAAATTGCTGCTGGTGTGCAGCATATTGGATTAGATATACGCGTATCGAAGTTCGGAAATTTTGGAAAGACTATTGAGGAAGCAAGTGAAAACGGCATAAAATTTAATAAAGTAGCAAAATTAGCAGGTTTAGAATCAAAATGTTTTCTTACCAATGGGGTTTCGCCTCAACAACCATATATAGGAAGAGGGGAATCTATTCTTGCTCTTCATAAAATATTCAATAACAGCGGAGACCAATTGCTAAAAAAACATGTTGCCCAATGTTATCGCATGGCTTATTCGATATGTAAATGCGATTATTCAAAAGGCATATCAATCCTATCAATATTAAATGCTTTTGAAGAAAACGTAATCGTTCAAGGAGGATCGATGGATGCTTTTCGTGAAATAGCAACCATAATAGAAGGTGAGCATAAATGTGCGATTTATGCTACAACCAGTGGCATCTTTAAAATTGACTTAGAAAAGTTAAGAGATTCAATAATTGCGATCCAGAATAAATTTGACGATGTTTTTCCGGATCCCGCTGGAGTAATTTTAAAAAGTTCCTCCAATGACTTTGTTACTGAGGGCGATCTTCTATGCACATACAGATGTAAGGGAAATTACTGGATTGAATTTGAGCAATCATTAAAAGAAGCATTTACAATAGATAATTTCATTTATTCTACCGATTTTAAAGAAATTATGTAATGGAAAAATATTGCTGTTTTATATGCCCCAAAAGTGATTATGAAGAAAAAAATTTGGAAGATTTATGTCCTAATTGTTCCTTGCCTTATGGGTTTCCGTTAAATGGAAGTTCGGCCCCCAAGGTTATTCGCGATTTTCATGTTGAGTATTCCACGGTATAAGTGCC
>PLXD01000449.1 GCA_003151295.1 Chitinophagaceae bacterium
CGCGATCGAACTGCATACCTTCTACGACGTCAACAGTCGTATCGGTGCCTTTTGCTTCCTCAACGGTGATAACGCCTTCTTTGCCTACTTTGGCGAAAGCCTGGGCAATCAGCTTGCCTATTGTATTGTCATTGTTAGCCGAGATAGAAGCAACCTGCTCGATCTTCCTGCTATCATTACCAATCGTCTGGGATTGTGCGCTCAGGTTTTCTACCACTTTTACAACGGCTTTATCGATACCGCGCTTCAGGTCCATGGGATTGGCACCGGCGGCTACGTTCTTCAGCCCTTCGCTGATGATGGACTGAGCCAGGACGGTAGCAGTAGTCGTTCCGTCACCGGCGATGTCGGCGGTCTTGGAAGCTACTTCTTTTACCATCTGGGCGCCCATGTTCTCAATGGGGTCTTCCAGCTCGATCTCTTTTGCTACGGTCACACCATCTTTAGTAATGGACGGAGCACCGAATTTCTTCTCGAGGACCACATTACGACCTTTAGGTCCCTATGTCACCTTTACGGCATTGGCCAGAATATCAACGCCCTTTTTCATTTTATTACGGGCTTCGATGTCGAAGAAAAGTTGTTTTGCCATATTCTTTAAATATTAAAAAATGAATGTAAATTGAATAAAATAAGTGTTCCTTGTTTTTTTATTAAAATCAGGGAACCAATCTTTATAATTTCGCAATAATGTCCGATTCCCTCATACTTAGGAAGTCTTGTCCCTCAAAACTGATTTCGGTGCCGGCATACTTACCGTATAAAACAACATCTCCAACTTTCACTACGGGTTTCTTGCCATCCTCATCAATATCGCTTATTGCAACAACTTCCCCTCTCTGGGGTTTTTCTTTTGCAGTATCCGGAATGATGATGCCACCCGAAGTTTTTTCTTCAGCAGGCGCGGGTTTAACAAATACCCTGTTTTTTGTGCCTGCGATCGGTAGAATCGCTAACTTCTTAGCCATAATTGTATTGGTTTTTTGTTTTAATGAAAGATTAATAGACTATTCATGTCTGCCCTGGGCAGGCTTGCGAAGATAAACCAATTTCATACCAAATGACGTAAACTGCTAAAAAGTGAACACTTGGCAGTCAGAATGAGTAAGTTGTCAGTTAAGAGGGGCGCTTTGCTGCCGATCAACGAAGAGGCATGCCAATTTTTCACTTTGCCCCGGCCCCGGATCTTGTCCGGCCCGGTATTTCGTCCGGAATTCCGGAAAGTTACCCGTTTTTATGCCCCGGTTTCGCATTTTAGACCTTCCGGCTTCCCCGACTATTCCCAAAATCCCCTATCTTCGCAGCCGCTAAAATAAGCTCTTACTACATGATCAGCAGAAGAAATATCCGGGTTAAAGTAATGCAAACCTTGTATTCCCTGGAAGCGCAGGAAGAGGCAGTGAAGCCGGGAGAGCCCGTAAAGATTTTACAGAAGCATTTTGACCAGACCAGGCAGTTATTTGTATATCTCATCTATTTTTTGACCGAAGTGGCGCGGTACGCAGAAATCGATTCCAGGCACCGCGCTTCCAAGCATTTGCCTAACGAACAGGATCTGAATGTCAATATAAAGCTCGCCGGCAATGAGATCATGTGGAAGATCATGGAAGACGATTCCTGGAAAAAAGCCATCAATACCGATAAGCCTCACCTCCATGAGGACAGGGAGCTGATCAAAAAATTGTACCAGGGGCTTGTCGCAACGGATGAATATAAAAAATACATTGCCATAGCCGGAAGGGATAAAAAGTCCGAAAAGGAGATCCTCCAATTCATCTTCACCGATCTGATGCTGCCCAACGAGGTCTTCGAAGCGCATGTAGAAGAGCTTTTCACCAACCTGGACGACGACATTGAAATGATGAACCAGCTGGTGTTGGGAACGATCAATAAACCGCAATCCCTCAATTTCCAGGAGATCATCAGCCGCGAAAAATGGGATTTTGGCAGGGTCCTGCTGCAGACCGTAGTAGAAAAAAAGGAAACCACCATGGGCCTCATCAAACCCAAATTAAAGAACTGGGATGCAGAAAGGATCGCGACCCTGGACATGATTTTCATGGAGATGGGTGTTTGCGAGTTCCTCTATTTCGAGACCATCCCTCCCAAGGTCACCATTAATGAATATATAGACCTTGCCAAGGATTACAGCACCCCGCAAAGCGGCCAGTTTGTCAATGGGATCCTGGATAATATTCATAAGGATCTCCTGAATGACGACAAAATGCATAAAGTTAACTTTAAAACTTCCTGACGAATGCCGGGGAATGGCCCGGGAGTTACCAGGGTCTTACCCGGAAGCTGCACGGAAGTTCCGCCTGGTTCCGGTAACCCGAAACCAGGAAACCCGTATGTTTGCAAAAAATAATACCGATGCGTTACTTATTATCCAGTTTATTAATAGCCGTCCTTTTCACCGGATGCAATAATAATAATGTAAAGGGATCCGGCATTGCCGGGAAAGGCCCAGGGTCCGCCCAAACGGTCGACACGGCCAATTTCACCACGATTCAATGGATCGACTCCGTAAAGAATTTCGGAAAAATAGAAGAAGGACAGAAACTGGAAGTATCCTTCCGTTTTAAGAATACCGGCGATAAGCCGCTGGTAATCGAACGCGTGCAACCCAGCTGCGGCTGTACCGTCGCCGAACAGTCCAAGGAGCCAATAGCACCGGGTAATGAAGGACAGATCAAGGCCACCTTCAACAGCGAAGGCCGTTCCGGGATCAACCACAAGACTCTCTTTGTCTATGCCAATACGAAAGGTTCCCAATCTCATTCGATACAGTTCGAAGTGGAAGTGGAAAAGAAAAAATAGTATGTCCGAAAAACAGTAAATCTCAAGAACAAAAAAATAACAAAAATGACCCAATTAGCAGTTTTATTACAAGCTTCACCAGGTGGCGGTTCCTTACAATTCATCTTACTGGGAGGCATGATCCTGGTCTTCTGGCTGTTCATGATCCGGCCGCAGGCCAAGAAAGCCAAGCTGGCCAAAAAATTCCAGGAGAATTTACAAAAAGGAGACAGGATCGTTACGATTGCCGGCATTCACGGTAAAGTGAACAAAGTGAACGATGACGCAACCATTGATATCGAGACCAGCCCCGGCAGCTACCTGAAGATAGAAAAAAGCGCTATTTCCATAGAGTGGNNAAACAAGGCTGTTACGGCAACGAATAAGAAATAGCCGAAAGCAAATCCTTCCGGGGAACACGAAGTAAAAAAAGCAATATAAGATCCTGGATCCGGAATAGGTCGGCTTCAGGATCTTATTTTTATTTACGATCTCATCATTAGAAGGGCTTATCATTATGCTGAAAGTCGGATTAACAGGTGGAATCGGGTCCGGGAAAAGCACGGCCGCGAGGATTTTTGAAGTATTGGGCATTCCGGTCTACTATGCGGACCAGGCAGCCAAATTCATGATGAATGAGGATTCCCAGCTGAAGCGTCAGATCATTCATCATTTTGGCCCCGAGTCCTATACCGACGGAAAGCTTAACCGTACTTACCTTTCCAAAAAGGTTTTCAGCGACCCCGGAAAACTGGAGTTGCTCAATTCCCTTGTGCACCCCGCCACCATCCGGATGAGCGAGAAATGGATGGAGCAGCAGACCAGCTCTTAT
>PLXD01000405.1 GCA_003151295.1 Chitinophagaceae bacterium
GAAAAGGAATGCCCTTACATTAGATGGTGTAAAAGCCATGCCTAAGTTCAAAGGAAAGCAGCGATTGGTTTTTGCACCCGCAAAATACGTTGACGATTATACTTGTTTGGAAAACCGGATTGATTTTTGTCAGTTGCCGTATGAAATTTATCGTATCCAAAAATGAGACTTAAACATTACCAGGAAAAAGTAATAAAAACACTCAAGGATTATTTGGGTGAACTGGAAATAGCCAGGAATGAGTTTAACGAATTGTTGGAAATAAAACCCAATCTGGCAAGGCATATCAACTTTCCAAAAGGCGCATGGGAGAAATCGACGGGTAAAACCATTTATTATTCCAAAACCAATAGCCTGGGCGAAGCCTTGCCTGATATATATTTGAAAGTGCCTACAGGGGGCGGTAAAACCTTGCTGGCTTGTCACAGCATCGATCTGATACAGAAAATCTATTTAAAAAAACAAACAGGCTTAATACTTTGGATTGTTCCTTCCAGACAAATTTACAGGCAAACTATTTCAGCATTAAAAGATAGAGACCATCCTTACAGACAGATATTAGATATTTCAAGCGGTGGTAGGACATTGATAAAGGAAAAACCGGAAATGTTTAACCGTCTTGACGTCGAAGAAAATTTAGTGGTGCTGATGTTAATGCTGCCCTCTGCCAACAGGCAAAATAAGGAAACATTGAAGGTTTTTCGGGATGTAGGAGGCTATACGGACTTCTTCCCTGCTGAAGACAACTATCCTGTACAGGAAGAACTGCTAAAGAAAATAACCAACCTTGATTGCTTTGGCGAAGAAGGAGAAGTTTTTAAACGACAGATTAAAACTTCATTGGGCAATACGTTGAAAGTGTTGAAACCCTTGGTAATTATAGACGAAGGGCATAGGGCTTATGGAGAAAATGCAAGAAACACTGTAAGAAATTTTAATCCATCATTCATACTTGAATTAAGTGCAACTCCTCCTGAAGGAAGTAACGAATTAGTACAAATAACCGGGCGGGAATTGCATGAAGAGGGGATGATAAAATTGGATATTCACCTGACCAATAAAACGAGCCTGGACTGGAAAGATACCATGCTTGCCAGCCTTGAAAAACAAAACTACTTGGAGAAACTAGCCGGGGAGTACGAAGAAAATACCGGTGAATATATTCGGCCTATTTGTTTGATACAGGTGGAAAGAACGGGGAAAGACCAGCGGGGAACAGATTTCATTCATGCAGAAGATGCCAAAGAGTTTTTGATAAAACAATGCAATGTTCCTGAAACGCATATTGCCATTAAAAGTAGCGAAAAAGATGATATTGAAGGGATTGATCTGTTTTCAAAAAGTTGTGATATACGTTACATCGTTACCAAACAGGCGTTGCAGGAAGGTTGGGATTGTTCTTTCGCTTATATTCTTACAATTCTTACTAATCCGGGTTCTGCAACAGGAATTACCCAGTTGGTCGGTAGAATTTTACGTCAACCAAAAGCCATAAAGACGAAAATCAGGCAATTAGACGAGTGCTATATTTTTACTTTCAAACCCAATGCAAGCACGTTGGTAAGAGAAATTAAAAACAGTTTGGAAGAGGAAGGCTTAGGCGACATAGCGGGACGACTGGTGAATGATGAAGGGGATAACAGACTTGACAGTTTGAAAGAACGGGAAATACAATACCGTCCGGGCTTTAAAAATTTTGAAGGCAGAATATATCTGCCAAAATTCGTAATTCAGGACAAGGAAAGCTGGCGGAATTTTATTTTTGAAGTGGATATTTTAAATGTGATTGACTGGGCGGAAATTGACATTTCGGAAATTGCCGATAGAACATTAACGGATAAAAAAAATAAAGAACAGGAGCTTACGTTTGGCTTAAGCCAGGAAGAAAAGGAGTTATTGCAGGAAACCGGAAGGTTGGAAACTAAAAGCACTTTGGAAATCGATGAGGCGTTTCTGGCGCGTCAAATCTCGGAAATTATACCCAACCCCTGGATAGGTTACGAATTGGGTGAGAAAGCCATCGAATTGCTGGCAAGAAAGTATGATAGGGAAACAATTGCTTCTAACTTCGTATTCATAATTGAAGAATTAAAAAAGATTTTAGAAAACAAGAAAAATATTCTTGCCCAAAGAGTTTTCAAAAAACTGGTGGAGAATAAAAAGCTGCATTTCTTTTTGCTTAGTGGCAGGGGGGGATTTGTGTTGCCATCAAGGATAAAAGTCAAAAGCAACAGGCAACTCATCCGTAGTGATAACACTTCTATTCAAAAATCCTTGTTCGATTACGTTCCGGAAGAGGACCTGAACGATCTTGAAAAATCGGTTGCCATTTATTTGGACGAGCACGAAAAATTATTATGGTGGTACCGAAACATGAGCAGGCAGGATTATCATATCCAGGGGTGGAAACGCAATAAGATATTTCCCGACTTTGTCGCTGCCAACAAAGGCAAAATAAAGAAGGAAGATTATGATACTGTTTTTGTTTTAGAGACAAAAGGAATTCATTTAAAGACCGAAGACACAAAATACAAACAGGATGTTTTCGCTTTGTGCAATGAATTGGGAGCAAGAAAGGCATGGAAGGAATTGTTTGACGAATTTCCCGACCATGACTTTGAATTTCAGGTCCTATTTGAGGATGAGTGGCAGGACAAAATAAATGCAATGATGTTATAATGATGGCGCGGATCCCTAAGTGCCATGTCTCCTTGCTTCTCTAATAAAATCTTGGTGGCGGATTCAGCTTCAGGGTCTGCCGTTGATGCCAATAGGGATAGATGAGCGGCATTTCGCTGGCCGCATCTAATTTTTTCACCTGTTCGGTGGACAGGTTCCAGCCGACAGCGCCCAGATTCTGTTTCAATTGTTCTTCATTGCGGGCGCCGATCACGATATTGGCGACGGTGGGACGTTGAAGCAACCAGTTTAAAGCGACCTGCGCCACCGATTTGCCGGTCTCCGCCGCTGTCTCGTCCAGGGCGTCCACTATCTTGTATAACAAGGGTTCATTGGTGGCGGGCCCATGACTGCCGCCCTGCATCATACGGTTATTTTCCGGCATCGGCGCCCCTCTTCTGAATTTCCCGCTCAGACGTCCCGACGAGAGGGGACTCCATACGATGGTGGCTACTTTCTGATCCAGGCCGAGGGGCATTAATTCCCATTCGAATTCCCGGTCCAGCAGTGAATAATAGGCCTGGTGGGCCACATATTTCGACCAGCCGTATCTTTCGGAGACCGAAAGGGATTTCATCAGGTGCCAGCCCGAGAAATTGGAGCAGGCGATATACCGGACCTTCCCGCTTTGAATGAGGTTGTCCAATGCTTTGAGCGTTTCTTCTACCGGTGTATTTCCGTCGAAGCCATGCATATGGTAGATATCGATATGATCTGTGCCCAGACGCCGCAGGCTGTCTTCGCACGATTTTACCAGGTGAAAGCGGGAAGAACCCACATCATTAGGGTCATCTCCCATCGGGAAAGTGGCTTTGGTTGAAACCAATACTTTATTCCGAAGACCGCCGGCTAGGACCTTTCCCAGTATTTCTTCGGCCAACCCTCTCGAATAAACATCGGCCGTATCGAATAAGGTTACACCCGCCTCTATGCAAATGTTTACGAGATGTGCTGCTTCGTCTACCTGCGTNNTCTTCGCTGCCTCCGCCGAAGGTAGCGGTTCCGAAACTCAAAACGGGTACTTGCAATCCTGATCCGCCCAGCTGTCTATATTCCATATTTTTGTTATTTGTAATTGTGTTTTATCTTGGGTCACCCTGGTAATTAACTCATAAAAAATCATTTTGTTCGGCAATATTGAAATTTCAGGATTTGATAATTATCATCTGAATTACAAATATCTTACCGTGAGAGCAGCTTTTTTCCCAGTAAAAAGATGCCTATGAGCAGCAGTCCCAGGACAATAAGAAAGATGCCGATAAAAATGCTGGCTTTTCGTGCACCCCTGTCGGCTTTTAATCGACTGGCTTCCCGCACATGGCGGGGAAATAGCCGGATAGAGATCGCCAGCAGGGCAGGAACGATGACGAGGTCATCCAATAATCCTGCAACCGGGATAAAGTCAGGTATCAGGTCGATGGGGCTGATCAGATATATGAGGGCGAAGAGTGCCGGCAATTTGGCGTAGAAGGGAGTTTCCGGGTCTTTCAGGCCATAATAAAGCATCAGGGCCTGCCTGCTCCATTTTCCGGGTCGCTTATGAATATAAGGTCGTACTACTCCCATGGTGGTAATATTGATTAAAATGCCATGCCAAAGATAATACCCATGATAGTGAAGGACGGAATAAGTATTTTCCTCCTTATCTTTAAAGTGGCCGCCATTCTCAATAGCTGCTGAATCAAGGATCTAAAGACGAATTATGCATACTCTCATACCGAAGGCTCCATTACTTCCCAATGTCCGATTATTGTTTTTAGTCACGGTTCTATTCCTGCTGGCATCCCTATCCCCGGTTTCTGCTCAATTGAAGATCCTTTCCGCCCTCTGTGAGAGCAGGCCGGACCCCCTGGGAACTTCCTTGCGTAGTATACATTTTAGCTGGCAACTGGAAGAAGGCGAAAGGGGGCAAGACCAGACCTCGTACCAATTGGTCGTTGCTTCGGACAGGAAACGGTTACTGGCCGGGAATTATGATGTCTGGAATTCCTCGAAAGTCGGGGGCCGGGAGAGTCGGTTGGTATCTTATACCGGTAAGGCCTTGAAGCCGGGGCAGAATTATTATTGGCGGGTAAGGGTCTGGGATAGCCATCATAGGGCCTCTTCCTGGAGTGAGGATCATCGTTTTGCCACCGGCCTGTTTGAAAGGGCGGACTGGGCAGGCGCCCGATGGATTGGGTATGAGGGAATTGCCGATTCCATGATCGTCGATCCGGGTATCCACGAGCCTTATGCCAATACGCTTGGCAATAAATGCCTGCAAAAGCCTGTCACACCCCTGTTCAGAAAAGATTTCAATACCGCAGGATCAGGCCCTGGCGCGGGCAAAAGGATCCGGTCGGCCCTGGCCTTTATCAGTGGCCTGGGGCAGTATGAATTAACCCTCAACGGGCAAAAAGCGGGTGACGGATTTCTTAACCCCGGATGGACTGATTATGACAAACGTTGCCTGTATGATGTATATGATGTCTCTGCCCTTCTGTCAAAAGGGCAGAATACGATCGGTNNTAGCGTTATTTCAAACTTGTGGATGCGATGGGCATGCCGAAGCTCATCTGCCGCTTGAAAATAGAATTTGAGGATGGTAGCACCCGGGACATTGTCTCGGATGAAAGCTGGGTAAGTTCCCCTTCGCCGATCGTCTTTACCAGCATATATGGCGGAGAAGATTATGATGCGGAGTTAGAGCAATTCCAATGGGACAGCCCGGACTTCGATACCAGGGCCGGGAACTGGAAAAAAGTGCTGCTCGTAAAAGCTCCCCGTGGACTGCTGCTTCCTTTTGCCGGCTACCCGATCCGCTTCACGGATTCTTTCTCTGTAAAAAAGATCATTCAGCCGCGGCCGGGAGTCTACCTGTATGATTTCGGTCAGAACGCTTCCGGTATCGTTGAAATAAAGCTGCAAGGGCGGAAGGGACAGACCGTCCGGCTGATCCCTGCCGAACTGATCGATTCGAATCAACTCGCTAACCAGGCGGCTTCCGGATCACCCTATTATTTCTCCTACACCCTGAAAGGTGAAGGGGTGGAGACTTGGAGGCCGCGTTTCAGCTACTATGGTTTCCGCTACGTACAGGTGGAGCGGGCCGCTGCTGACTCTGCTGCCGGACTCCCACGGATGCTGGAGCTGAAATTCCTGCA
>PLXD01000499.1 GCA_003151295.1 Chitinophagaceae bacterium
ACTGGTAGTCGGGGTGCAGCATGATCACGATATCTGCGCCCAATTCCAGCGCTTTGTTATAGCAGCTCTTCTGGTTACCCCCATAGCCACGGTTGACATCATGCTTGATGACATGATTGATCCCCAGCTCCCGGGCTACCTGGACGGTCCTATCACTGCTATTGTCATCTACCAGGACGACCTCGTCGACGATATCGAAGGGGATCTCGGCATATGTTTTTTTAAGGGTGAGCGCAGCATTATAGGCCGGTAATACGATTACCAGTTTCTTATTTCCAATCATAGCCGCAAAGGTAATTAGAATTCCCTCATTTTTTCACCGGCAGGGAGCCCAGGTGCCTGGTCATCATCTGCCGGTAGGGAATCAGGTCAGGCAAAGGCTGGTGTTCGACCTTGGCCTGTTCATCCCATTTCCGCATCCGGATGATCAGGTCGAACAGCGGGTATTGTTCAAAAGCAGCCGCTTCCTCCTCAATCATCGGCCCACCCTGGTATTCCAGGGTTTTCTTGCTGGCTTCGGACAATTGGCCGTAATAGGCTGGGTCTTTATAAGTCAGGTATCTTTTCGCGGCTACATGGGATTCTACCAGTCGGACGACCCTCTTGGAGAATCCCTTCCCGGCCAGGAAATCCGCCCCGATGTCTTCATGATCCACGATCCCGAAACCGTCCATTTCACCTGTCTCTCCGGCCGACACACAGATATGCCCGATATCATGCAGGAAGGCAGCCAGGATCACATCCTCCGGATATCCTTCCTGTTCGGCCAACTGAGCGGCCTGAAACATATGTTCGAGTTGCGAGACCTTCTCGCCTGCATATTCACGGCCACCGTGCTGCTCATAAAGCGCAAAAATTTCTTCGGTGATGGTTGCGGCATGGCCAATTGTCATGAGGGTCATTTTGAATTTTTATGATTATAATGGTAGCGGCGGATCTCCTCTTTGTCATCCATCTCCGGCCCTTTCATGATCTTATGCCAATCGAAATTCTTTTTATAAGGTTTCATGGCGATTTGCGGGTCGAAGATCCTTTTATCGACCGCTTCCACGGTATAAGGTGTATAATCGGGCTTATCCGTAAAAAAGTCGCTCAGCAGGGTTGCAGTAGCATCGTATTGATTCACATAGGGCACCCCGAGTATATTATAGATTGTTTTGAGAATGGATCCAAAATTCGCATGTGTGTGGGAGACATATGCTTTTTTCACATAGGGACCTGCCAACAGAAGGACCGAACGATGGGCGTCTATATGATCGACTCCTCCTTGGGGATCGTCTTCGGTTATGATCACCAGCATATTCTTCCAATACTTTGTCCGCGATAAGAAATGGAGGATCCTGCCCACAGCCAGGTCATTATCCGCCATATAAGAATGAATAAAAGGATACCCTGCCTCAGGCCGGGGGTCTGCCCCGTGATCATTCGGCACCTGCATGGTGATCAGGGAAGGCATTTTCTCATTGCCCCGGATCCATTTGCGGGTGAAGGCCGATTCAAACTGGTCCATACGGAACTGGTCCGGGATATTGGTATTGAAGCCGGCATAGTTACGGCAGGTCCTCTTCCACAATGCTTCGGGCATGGGAAATACGACAGGCTGCATGGTTCCGATCTTCGTATGGTTCCATTCTTCCTCTACCCCAGCATACTCATTGGCTTCGCCGAAATTATAAAAGGATACCCTGCTTCTTTCCAGTGCTTCCCATAATCCGCCGATCTCATTATAGTCCTCTGGGTCCATCGCACCCGATGTGCGCGGCATCCTCCTGCCGGGTGCTTTCGAAAAGGTTCTGAACTCGCCGGCATTGGCCGCATTGACCTCCACATATTCATTGGGAATGGTCCCTACCATCCAGTGATGACCGTGGATAGAGGCATCTGAATCACAATAATAATTATCCGAAAAGGAAAATTGCCGCGCCGCTTTCCTGTGGTTAGGCATGACCCGCAGGTGGGGGTATTTCACCCGCAGCGAATCGGGCAGTGTATATTCGCAATTCACCCCGAAACGCGCCAGGGTACTATCTCCCCTTGCCTCGGTCAGTTGCCCAAAAACTTCGTCATAGCTCCTGTTTTCCTTGGTGATATATACGATATACCTGATCGGGCTCTGTCGTATACCTGGCAAAGGCGGCAGCGGGTTCCTGCCGTCATCTTCCCGCTGTACGATCCGGAAGGTATTATCCAGTGCCTGCCGGGTATAGCCGGCCAGGACGCTATCATTGGGAACGGTCAATGCCTGGAAACTACCCAATTGGATATCCCCGATATAGGTGCCCTGGGGCGGATCTACAAAACCGGCGCCCCCGTTGGGACCTGCGCCGTATCCTCTCGCGGAAGTAATGAAGAGTTCTTTGTCGTCCTTACCCAGGGCCACTTTGGTCGTACCCCATCCCGTGGGGATCAGCCCTTTGGTGAGCTTGCTTTTTGTATCAATGACTGCCACGGCATTAAAGCCCAGCAGGGCTGCATACAAAGTCCCCTCGTCCCGGCTGAGCGCGAGGCCGAAGGGCATCAGGCCCCGGTAATGATCCAGTTTCTCATCCACGTGGATCCGGATATGATCGACGATCCGATGCCGGCGATAATCGAGAATGGTGATATTATCATTTGTAGCATTGGAAACATAGGCAAACTCCTTCCCGGCGACGATTGAATTCGGGCTGGCGCCTCCGACGATCCGGGCGCCTTCGATAAACTGACCGATTGGGTAGCCTGTCTTAAATTGATCCACGACCCGGTTGCTAAGCAGGTCGATGGTCCATACGCTCATCGCTTCGGGAACCAGGGGCGAGCCGAGACCAGGAATCTTTCTGCCTTTTATCACCACACCTTTTTCCGACTCGGGCGTATGAACGCCATAGGGAGGAAAGTCCAGCATCATCGTATCTTTGTTAGCAGGAGTGACCCCCGGAACCAGCGGATATTCGTAGAGGCCGACATTGGCAACAAACAGCGTATTCCTGTCAGGGCTCAACGCAATCCCGAAGGGGATGCGGCCCACCTTAACGGACGCAAGGATTCTCTTCGTTGCGAGATCGATCCTCACCATGCGGTAATTGGCGCGGTCCAGCACATATAATTCATTTCGCTGCGGATCAATCGTCAGGTCCGAAGTAAAACTGTCTCCGTATTCAACCCCGTCGACTTTTCCGTCCAGGGGGATAGAATCTGTCTTTACCATGCGGTCCATATCGAAGACAATCACTTCGCCTTTGTCTCCACCGCTGAGATAAGCTGTTTTTGAGTCGGCAGAAAAAGCCACACCGAGGAAGGAAGCGCCTCCCAATACATCAGCCAGCCGTCCATCATAAGAAGGAATGCGTGTAGCATNNACCCAGTCCGTAAGGTGCCCGGGAGACCCGGATCGTATGGCCTGCCGGTTCCACATAACGACCGCTGGGCAAAACGGAATGGCCTGCAGTATCAATGCGGCAAAATTCGTCCGTTCCCGGCACGCTTAGGACGGGAACTATTTTACCCTGACCTTTTACAACCTGAAAGAGTGACAAGACAGACAGACTTGCCAAGAATATGCATCTTAATAATACCATCATACCAATATATATTTAATCAAACATGGAAATTATAGGGTTATCCGGCTCCGTCGTCGGGTAAAAGAATTTTTTCAACTTTTTTTCAGGCATCCGGGGCAAAGAAAGTAAAAGATCATCAAAAAAAGCAAAAGATCCCGGAAAGATATCAATGAACTGATACAATCCGGGATCGATTCTATTAATTAATTCTTAAGAGTACCCGATAATTCCTAAGGGTATCCGATAATTCTAATGAGTATCCGATAATTTTACCCAAAAATTATTTCAACAGCCACATAGTCTGATTAAGATCGTCTGCTGTAAACTGCTGTGCAGATAAAGCTGCACTATAATTGGCTTTATTTTGTGTTTGTTCTGTTAAAGGATAAGCCCATCTTTTAGGGACAATACCATTATTCCCTACACCACTGCCTCCCTGGAAAGCAGGGACACCTGTTCTGCGATAGTTATAATATCCTTCGTACCCTGAATTTTCAAAGCTGGCAATATACTTCTGCAGAACTATTTGATTAATAGCAGTTGCCGGGGTAGAAGAGAGTTGCACAGCAGGTTGTGCGTAATAACTTGTAAAATTGAAAGCAAATGGATAAGGTGCAACCTGGGTAACAGAGTTAGCACCCGGCGGAAGAAAGTATGCGGTAAAGTTTGATTGGGATATATCAATGCCATAGAATTTCATGGATTCGGTAATCCCTGTCTGATACCAGGTCTCCGCATTACCTGAAACCCATCCGCGCTCCATTGCTTCGGCAATATTGAAAAGCATCTCTTTGTACCCAACCAAAACATCCGGATCCCCCGTAAAATTTGAATAATACCTTTTGCGATTGATAAAAGAATAATCCCCGGCGCTGGCATTGGCATACATGGTACCAAGCGCTAAGCCGGTGCTGGCCCCCACAAAATATTGAAATTGAGCCGGATGAGCGGTATCACTTCCCACCAGCGCCCAGGCCGGGTCACAGGTAATAAAAACGCGGGGATCGCTCAGGCTTGTCAATGCACTAACATAGGTGTCTGCCATATTAAAACGACCTGCAATGGAACCAAAGTTGCTCTGATTGAAAGGGTAGGTACTATAGGTATTTGAGCCGCCAGGATTATAATTGAAAGCAAAATCATCAGTTTGGCTCGTAAATACCGGATAGGTTGTCGGATTATTGAAGATATTGGCGAATTGTGCAGGAACCTGTAATGTTGCATCTGCAGATTGATTGCTCAGGCTGATCAATACTCTTAATTTAAAAGAATTCACCAGCTTTTGCCACGATGCAAGATTCCCCTGGTAATACAAATCCTGTGCAGAAGATAATGAATTATCATTATTTGCAATTAAGGTAGCCAAATGGCTGTTTGCCGTATCCAACTGGTTAAGGATATATAGGAATACCTGCTGCTGTGGAGTGTAAGACGGCTTTGAATTTGCTGCCGCTTCCAATGCCTCTGTCTGAGGAACATCACCGAACAAAGAGGTAAGATTGTAATAGTAATAGGCGCTGATGAACCTTCCAACAGCTTCATAGGGATTTACAGCAGTTCCACCCCTTGTCGTTACTTCTTTCTCCATTTGAACCACATTTTTTAATACCAGGTATGGGTCATAGGATCCATTGGTCCAGGAATAGATATTGTTACCATAATAATCATAATTTTGACAATGGTATTGGTTCCAATCCTGAACGTTATTCCAGCAATCAATGCCACCCAAACTACCGGCACTTCCTGTGCCAGACATCTCCGTTAACACAGTTCCTAATATCAAACTGGGAGGGACACTTGTAGGATTGTTAGGGTCAGCTTGCTTTTCCTGGATTTGTTTATTACAGGAAATCATCATCAAAGCCCCCATAATAATCAAGCATATATTTTTTATCTGTTTCATATTTATTTGCTTTATGGGTTAGAAGGAAAGATTAAAGTTAAAGCCGTAACTGCGCGTTGTAGGAGTTTGCAATCCGGAACCGCTATCCTGGGTGTACTGATCTACATCCAAATCTTTGTAGCGATTGGGAAAGAAATATAATAAGTTTCTGCCAACCAAAGAAACACTTGCATTTTGGATGAAAGATTTTTTTCCAAAGACATTGTTCGATATTTTGTAGGTAAGCGTTACCTCTCTTAATTTAACATAAGTCTTTTTGATTATATTTAAATCCGAAATGGAGGCCGCATTGTAAACAAATGGCTGAACAAGGCTTTTTGTGGTATTTTGTTGCGTGGTCAGGTCCTTATAATTCGTGATCACTCCGGTAATGGGATCCAGATTAATGGAGGCCCCTGTCAGATTCACCCCGTCTCCGGTGTATGCTGGAATGTTAGCTTCATCCGAAGGCCTTGCTGCACCGAGAGCACCTGTAGCCGCTTCAATATGACGGCCTGCCTGGAGTGTTTTCTGTCTTACAAAATCATTCATTACGCCACCAACCAAACCATCAAACTGGAAACGAAATGAAAATGCTTTATAGCTAAATGTATTCACTAAGCCCCATTGCCAGTCAGGGTCTGCGTGCCCAAAAACTTTTTGTGCAGAACTGCCAAGATCGGAAAAACGCGTATAAACCCCGGAACCCGGATCAATCACCATTTTGCCATCCGGCGTTCTTACAAATGCATTGCCATACACCAAATCAATCCTTGTGCCATTATGCTGCCAACTATCAGGGTTGGCATCATTTACCCATTTTCTGACATACGTAGAAAAATTAGCAATCACATTCCAGCTAAACCCCTTCGGGTTTGTAATTGGTCGGGCATTGAGCACGGCTTCCCATCCATCGTTCGTGTAAACATTGCCATTTGTCAGGTAAGAAGAATAACCAGAAGCAGAAGATGTGCCTTGGCCAACGATACCGGTATTCTTATAATGATAGCGGGTAACATCCAGGCCTATTTTGTTATTTAAGAACCGGATATCCGCGCCAAATTCAATGGCTTGCCTGTCTGCTGTATAAACAGTAGGACTCACCGTCTGATCACTATACCGGGCACTATTCTGACTGGTATAGGTTGGGTTTAAAGAATAGGTTTGAGAAAACTGATACGCCGGGCCACCGTAAGGAGAGCTCCAGGTGTAACCATAGCCGCCGGCCGGTGTAGCACTTACATTGGGTGAAAACATCGGACTTGTGCCGCCACTTTTACTTTCTGCATAAGACCCTCTTATTTTAAAGAAAGAAACTGCTTTTGGTAAGTTAACATAGTCGGAAACAACAGTAGCCAAATTGAATGATGGGTAGTAATAACTATTGGTATTAGCAGGTAATGCGGATGATTTATCAACACGCCCGGTAATATTTGCAGTCAGAAAAGATTTGTACCCAAGGTCTACGGAGTAATAGGCGCTCAATACCAACATGTTTGAATGAAAACTGCTTCCTGTCAAAGTGCCCAAGGAGTTGGAAAAAGAATAGATGCCCGGAACATTTAAGTAGTTGGTAGATTCAAAGCCGGAATTGAAATTTAAGCTTCTGACCGTTCCCCCACCCAATGCCTGCAGATCGAGAAACCCGAGCAAGTTATTCTGATGATACCTGACCTGCAGATCCTCGTTCGATTCAAATAATGATCTCCTGTCTTCCCTGTAATCGCCCTGGCGGAGCGGCCTTCCGTAAACACCCGCAGAATAAGGCATTTTCTCCGAATTGAACATGTCATAGGTACTTAGGCTCGGCCTCAACTGAATATCAAGGTTTGGGTTTACTTTGTAGTTCAAAGACAAATACCCATATTCATTATTTTGGTAATGGCCTCTCAGCCATTCATAAGACATAAAGTAAGGATTATTATACCGGTAATACTCCTCGTATTTTTGCTGAATACCGACTTTCCCTGGTTGCCAGTAATTTTTCATATCATTCATAGCCCAGTCCGCCCCGCCCCAAAGAATGATGTTGTAGATAATGCTATTGGGGCCGTAGTTAACATCCGGCACATTGGGCGATGACTGCCTGCTGTAATTGAAATAAGCGGTCATGCTCAATTTGTCGTTGAACCGTTGAACAATGCTCCCGGTAAAGTTCCCGTTGTTTAATTGCGTGTTTGGAACAATTCCCTGCTGGTAGGTATTTCCAAGAGAAAGCCTGATATCAGTTTTATCAGTAGATGAGCTTACTGAAAGACTGTTGGATGACAGCACGCCGGCTTGTATAAATTTTTTCAGGTTATCCTTGCCCCTGGCAACCCAGGGAGTAGGCGCAACGTGACCTGAGTAGGTACTTCCATCGGCAAAAGTGGTGGTATAATTTTGAGTTGCATTATAAGCCCCATCATATTGAGGCAATAACTGACCCCGGAATTGTGGCCCCCAAACATCATAATCATAGTCATTGATACCAACCCCCACGGCTCCGCTGCCAAAGTACGATGCAGCGCTGGAGCCACCGCCACCAAAGGCATATTTACCATTATCGCCAGGGCCATACGTGTCCTGGTATTTTGGTAAAGCAATAAACCCTTTATTGACCTGGGTGATGGAATTCAGGTTTATGACCATCCCTCTTTTATCTTTTGTTCCTTTTTTTTTGTTGATGATGATGGCCCCGTTCTT
>PLXD01000382.1 GCA_003151295.1 Chitinophagaceae bacterium
ACACCGACTGGACGATCGCCCACGTGCATGTCGGAACGCTGGGATGGAATGGTTTTCTTACTTTCGGAATACTGTACTGGCTGATCCCAAGAATGTGGAACACCCCCCTGTATTCAAAGAAACTCGCGGGCACCCATTTTTGGATCGGGACGATCGGCATTATCCTCTATGTAGTCCCCTTGTATTGGGCCGGCTTTACCCAGAGCATGATGTGGAAGAGCTTTACGGAAGAAGGACAATTGAAATTCCAATTCCTGGAAACCGTTACTCATATCCTTCCGATGTATATAACCCGAAGCCTCGGCGGGGCGATCTACCTTGTCGGAGCCTTGCTGATGGTATACAACCTGCGAAAGACCATCAAACAAGGAAACTTTGTAGCCAATGAAGCGGCTGAAGCAGCTCCTTTACCTGCCACGATCGAGCCGTACGGAAAACAACACTGGCATCGCTGGATAGAAANNTCTGTCATTCGCAGATGATCCGTCCTTTCCGGGATGAAGTCGCACGGTACGGCGAATATTCAAAGGCGGGCGAATTCGTGTACGATCATCCTTTCCAATGGGGTTCTAAGAGAACAGGGCCCGATCTGGCCCGGATAGGCGGGAAATATCCGGATAGCTGGCACTATAATCATATGATGGACCCGCAATCCATGTCACCTGGATCCATTATGCCTTCTTATGCCTGGTTGCTGGAGAATAGTATCGATACGGCCAGCACCCCTGCAAAGATCCGGGCCATGCAAACACTCGGTGTTCCTTACCCGGCAGGCTATGCAGACCTGGCCAATAAGGATCTGATGGCGCAGGCCGACGTTATCCGGGCCTCCCTGAAGGGGGATAAGATACGCTCGGCAGCCAATAAGGAGATCATCGCCGTGATCGCCTATTTGCAAAGAATGGGCAGGGATATCAAGGCAGCGCCAAAAACAGAAGAGACGGCTGCAAAAGACAAGGCAGGCCAATCCGTAATGGGGAATTAAAAAACAAAGTATATGAAATTTATAAATTATCTCGAAAAGGTCAGCGGTATAAGTATTTACGGGATGTCCTCCTTTCTTCTGTTCGGGTTGTTCTTCCTGGCCATGCTGGTATGGACGGCGAAGGCGGATAAAAAAATGATCGAGGAGATCCGGCAGATACCATTGGATAAATCATAAAATCTAACCTTAAACTTCTTTTATGTTGTTTCGAAAAAATACCGGGAAGTTTTTTTTCTTACTCGGCTTCGCCCAGTTGTTAAGTACAATCGCAAGGGCTGACGGCCCCACGGCCCAGCCCTCCACGAATAGTCCTTTTGTAATGTTCATGATCATCATTATGGTGATCCTGGCTCTTGCGATCGGGTTGCTTGCTAATGTGCTGCTGGGTGCGGCACAAATATCTGCGGATAAAGAAAAGGCGGAGTCGGTGGATCCTGCCGACCCGGTTTCATCGCCTTCCGTTTCATCATTACCGGTATCGCCGGTTTCAGTCATAGCCGGAATAGTACTGGCAGGCTCTCTTTTCTTTTCCTCACCTGCCAGCGCACAGGATCCGTCCGGAGATCATGGCCCTGCAACGGCTGCAACAGTCTCCTCTACGGTGAACGGAGTTTCAGATACCGCTTTTTATATGATGACCAGCGTTCTCATGCTGGAGGTCATTGTATTATTAGTCTTACTCTATAACGTGAAATTGCTGTTGTCTGTCCAAAAGAAAAGGCAGCCCGCCCTGAAAGTTTCTGCACGGCCGGCCGCTGTCGCTGCCGCTCCCCGTATCAACTGGTGGTCCCGGTTCAATCGGTTCAAGCCCCTCGAACAGGAATCGTCCCTTGACCTGGGTCACGACTACGACGGCATCCGCGAACTGGACAATAGTCTGCCGCCCTGGTGGCTGTACGGATTTTATTTCACGATCCTTTTTGCCGGCATTTATCTCTGGCGCTATCATGTCTCTCATTCTGCTCCGCTCAGCGGCGAAGAATATCAAATCGCCGTACAAAATGCGGAGGTACAGAAGGTGGAATACTTAAAAAAAGCGGCTAGTAATATTGATGAGAATACGGTGAAGCTACTCACCGCTCCCGGTGATCTGGCCGCAGGGAAAGCCGTGTTTGAGAGCACCTGCTTTGCCTGTCATGGTAAATCAGGGGAAGGTATCGTAGGACCCAACCTCACCGATGAATACTGGTTGCACGGCGGCAGTATACAGGATGTGTTCAAGTCGATCAAATACGGCTGGCCGGACAAAGGCATGAAGAGCTGGAAGGACGACTATTCGCCTTCCCAGTTGGCCCAGATCGCCAGCTATGTGAAATCATTGGGCGGCACACATCCTGCCAATCCCAAACCGCCGCAGGGCGTCCTGGATAAATAATCAAAACACCGCAACCGGAAATGGAAACATCAAACATAACCCCATCAGTGCCCGATCTGCCCGATCTACCCGACCAGCCCGGAGGCAAGCAATACAATGCCCCGGACGAGTCTTTCCGTGACCACCTGGCTACCGTAGACGAGGCTGGTAACCGCAAATGGATCTTCGCACTGCGGCCCAACGGGAAATGGTATAATATCCGGAGCTATGTCAGTTGGCTTTTCTTCATCGTTTTTTNNTCATATATGTGAATGGAAGGCCGCTGTTCCTGTTCAATATCCCCAATGCCCGGTTCATTATCTTTGGGAAAGTCTTCTGGCCCCAGGACTTCTTCATTTTCGGGCTGACGATGGTCACCTTCATTATATTCGTGATTTTATTTACGGCAGCGTTCGGTCGCTTATTCTGCGGCTGGATATGTCCCCAGACCATTTTAATGGAAATGCTTTTCCGCAAAGTGGAGTATGCGATCGAGGGGGATGCCGCTCAGCAAAGACTATTGAAAAATGCGCCTTGGTCTGGCTCGAAGATCCTTAAAAAGACAGGTAAACATCTTGTTTTCTACCTGCTGGCATTTATTATTGCTAATACATTCCTGGCCTATATCATCGGTGTTGCCGAACTCTGGAAAATCATGACAGAGCCGGTTACACAGCATATTGCCGGGCTGTTCTCTATCCTCATCTTCTCCGGTGTTTTTTACGCGGTATATGCTTTTTTTCGCGAACAAGCCTGTACCGTCGTCTGCCCTTATGGCCGCTTGCAGAGCGTGCTGCTTGACCGCAACTCCATGATCGTTGCCTATGATTACAAGCGGGGCGAGCCAAGGGCGAAATTCAGTAAGAAAGCCGATAGCTCGCTGGGTGATTGCATCGATTGTCTTCAATGTGTGAAGGTCTGCCCGACGGGGATCGATATCCGCAACGGCACCCAGATGGAATGCGTGGGTTGTACGGCTTGTATAGATGCCTGCAATCACATGATGGAAAAGACCGGCCGCCCCCTTGACCTGATCCGCTATGCGTCGGAGAATGGAATATCCGATCATGAACCTCTCCGGTATACCCTTCGGATGAAATTATATACCGGGATTCTCTGCATCCTGGTGATGATACTTTCCGCACTGCTAATGAGCCGGAAGGATGTGGACGCCACCATTATGCGCACGCCGGGCATGTTGTACCAGGAAAGAGGAAAAGACAGCGTATCCAATCTCTATACCATCAAAATCGCCAATAAGACCATCCGGCAGATCCCTTTGCGTCTGAGGCTGGAAGATATCAGCGGGAAAATAGAGGTCATCGGCGGTCATGCGATCCCCGTTAAAAGGGAAGAAGAGGGATCAGGTAATTTTTTCGTGGTGCTGCCCCGCCAATTAATAAGGAATAGAAAGACGACTATCCGCGTGGGCTTGTACGAGGGCGATAAAAAAATTGATGAGATCCGGACAAATTTCCTGGGACCGATACCGGACACGGATAACGACTAAAACATTTTTTATGAATTGGGGAAATAAA
>PLXD01000268.1 GCA_003151295.1 Chitinophagaceae bacterium
CGAAATCCCTTGCCCCGGGTTATCGGGTGGGGTGGTGCATACCAGGCAGATTTAAAGATCAGATCATCAATATCAAAATGATGCATACCATCAGCTCGGCCACACCCACACAGGCTGCCATTGCTCATTTTTTTGAAACCGGCCGCTATGATCTGCACATGCGAAACCTTCGCAGGGCATTATATACCCAATGTCTTCGCTATATGCAAGCGATAACTACCCATTTTCCGGCAAACACCAAAATAAGCCGGCCGGCGGGAGGATATGCTCTTTGGATTGAGCTCAATAAAAGCATCGACGCATTTGAGCTTTACCAGGCTGCCATCGCACAAAACATCAGCATTGCCCCCGGGCAAATTTTCAGTACCGATGCCCGGTTTACCAATTTCATACGCATCAGCTTCGGGATACCTTATGATGAGGTGGTANNGAAGCTTTAGGATTTTGGGAGAATTGATAAAAAAACCTGAATGATCGTTTAGTAAAGGATCGTTTATCGATAATTCCAGGTTTCGGTAATTCCAGGTTATCGATCTTGAAATGTTTAAATTTGTAAGTCTTTATGAAAAAAATCCTAGTGCTTATTATGTTGGTCGGGACCTGCGCTGCCTTTACGGCGATTTCGGGCCATTTTATCCAAAGTCGGGCTATCCCCGGCGATGTGGACCTTGACGGAGACAAGCCGGTGCCGATACCTGCCAGCATACAGCGAACCGGAGACGCCAAACAGGGATACACCTATCTCACCACCGGGGATTACTTGAAGAGCGGCATCCCCTATAGCTACTTTTTACTGGGGTTCGGCAAGGACAAGAATAATTACTTGAAGCGGGATGGAATGAATGATGGTATCAGCCACGAATATACCGCCGTGAAAGCGCCGAACGGCGAAACGGTCGTAGCACCCAATTGCCTGCAATGCCATGCCCAGGTCTTCGATAACAAATTGGTGATCGGACTCGGTAATTCGATGATCGACTTCACCGACCGCAAGAAGCTAAACGCACGGAATGCAATCCTGGCCGAGCGTATCCTGCAAAAAGGAGATCCCAGAAAATATACGGCAGCAGCTCCTTTCCTGAAAGCCATGAAAGCCATCGGGGACAATCTATATACCCAGGTGAGAGGCGTCAATTCGGCGGACAGGCTGGCAGACCTGCTGGTAGCCCACCGCGACCCGGCTACTTTGCGCTGGAGAGACAAGCCGATCATAGAGGTATCGGGACAAGTGATCCCTACGGATACCCCTCCCTGGTGGTTGCTGAAAAAGAAGAACGCCATGTTCTACAATGGTTTCGGACGGGGAGATTTTGGAAGATTCCTCATGGCATCCAACCTGTTAACGGTCAGCGACAGTTCGGAGGCCAGGGAAGTGGACAGCCATTTTAACGATGTGCTGGCCTATATCTATTCTCTGGAACCCCCGAAATATCCCAATCCTGTCAATGCTCCGTTGGCCAAACAGGGAGGCGTGGTATTCGTAGAGCATTGCTCCAAATGTCATGGAAATTACGGGAAAGGGGGAGAGTACCCGAACCTCCTCATCCCCGAATCACTCGTAGGAACGGATTCTATGCTATACAAGAGCAATTACCAGACCCCTCAATTTATAGATTGGTTCAACAATAGTTGGTTTGCCACGGGAGACCACCCCGCCAGGCTGGAACCCTTTAATGGGTACATTGCCCCCCCGCTGGACGGGATATGGATCACGGCACCCTACCTGCACAACGGATCCGTGCCGTCCCTGGAAGCACTGCTGAACAGCAAACTAAGGCCCGCCTACTGGTCCAGAGACTTCAACAACCCGCAATATGATTATGCGCAGGTGGGGTGGAAATATACGGTCGAAGCGGGTCCAGGTACAGTATATGACACCTCCATTCCCGGCTACGGCAATTACGGTCATACCTATGGCGACAAGCTGACTGCACACGAAAGGAAGGCAGTGATCGAATATTTGAAAACACTTTAGCCCTATCACAACACATGATAGGTGCCTATTAATTNNTTACAGGAGACTAAATGATGTTAAAGAAGACGATCGGATATACGGTCATTCGCGACTGGATGGAAAACCGGGGGCAGCAGCCCTTTGCCTTCCAGGAGTCTGCCTGGCAGGAGCTGATCAACGGACAGTCGGGTCTCGTCAATGCGCCCACAGGCTGTGGCAAAACTTTTTCCATCTTCTTAGGAGCGCTGATCGGGTATATCAACGGGCATCCGGATGATTTCAGAAGCCGGTCCAATAACGGGCTGCAGTTGCTGTGGATCACGCCATTAAGGGCGCTTGCCAAGGATATCGGGCGTGCCATGGAAGAAGTCATCGGAGAACTGGGCATGAGTTGGCGGATCGGCATCCGTAACGGCGATACGGAGATCAGCGAAAGACAAAAGCAAAAGCGGCGGATGCCGGAAGTGCTGATCATAACCCCTGAAAGCCTCCACCTGCTGCTGGCGCAAAAAGGATACCCCGAACTCTTCCGTTCCCTGCAAATACTCGCCGTGGATGAATGGCATGAGCTGCTGGGCAGCAAGCGTGGGGTGCTGGTGGAATTGGCAATATCGAGGATCGTGGGGGTGAAGAAGAAATTCCTAAAAATCTGGGGCATCAGCGCGACGATCGGTAACCTCGAACAGGCGAAAGAGGTGTTGCTCGCATCCCTGCGGATCGAATCCCCGGAAGAGCAAAAAAGTGCATCAGGAGGAAAGCCGAACGGGAAAGCGAAAAGCGCATCGGGCGGAATTATAATCAAAGCGAAGATCGACAAGCCCATACGGGTCGAATCGATCCTGCCGGATGAGATCGAGAAATACCCCTGGGCCGGTCACCTGGGTATCAAACTGGTAGACAAGGTTCTTCCTATTCTGGAAAAAAGCAAGACCACGCTAATCTTCATCAATACCCGCGGCATGAGTGAGACCTGGTACCAGACCCTTTTATCGGTCAAGCCCGAACTGGCGGGGGTCATTGCCCTCCATCACGGCTCCATCGACCGGGAGTTGCGCCTCTGGGTGGAGGACAATTTGCATACCGGGAAGCTAAAAGCTGTCGTCACCACGGCCAGCCTGGACCTGGGTGTCGATTTTCGACCCGTCGATACCGTTATACAGGTCGGTTCTCCCAAAGGCGTGGCCAGGTTCCTGCAAAGGGCGGGGCGTAGCGGCCATCAACCCGGGCAGGTCAGCACCATCTATTTCCTGCCCACCCATTCCCTGGAACTGGTGGAAGCGGCAGCCCTGAAAGCCGCGATGAAGATCAATTTCATCGAGAGCCGGGAGCCTATGTTGTTATGTTTTGACGTCCTGATCCAATACCTATCGACCCTGGCCATATCGGAGGGATTCTACCCCGAAGAACTCTTGCAGGAAGTGCTGTCTACTTACTGTTATAGCCAGATGACCGAAGGGGAATGGCGTCAGCTGCTCCATTTTATTACAGAAGGAGGGTCTGCACTACAACAGTACGACGAATTCAAGAAGGTGGAGATCATCGGAGGGTTGTATAAAATTAACAGCCGTCGGGTGGCGATGCGGCATCGCTTGCATATCGGTACGATCGTCAGCGATGCGATGCTGAAAGTAAAGTTTATGAGCGGCGGTTATGTCGGCGTGATCGAAGAATATTTTATCTCCCGGCTGCAGCCGGGCGACGTCTTTACCCTGGCAGGCAGGAACCTGGAATTCGTGCTGATCAAAGACATGACAGCGATCGTTCGTAAATCGAATGCCAAAAAATCCATCGTCCCCAGTTGGAACGGCGGTAGAATGCCGCTGTCCTCGAACCTCGGGCTGATGTTGCGGAAAAAACTGAATGAAGCGGGGAAAGGAAATTCAAAAGACATCGAATTAATGGTGCTTCGTCCCCTGTTCGAGCTACAACAAAAATTATCTGCCGTGCCCGGGGAGAATGAGCTGCTGATAGAGCAGATAGAAACAAAGGATGGGTTTCATCTTTTTGTCTACCCTTTTGAAGGGAGGCTGGTACATGAAGCCATGGCGGCCTTGCTGGCCTACCGGATCAGCCGGATCACCCCCATCACCTTCTCTTTCGCGATGAACGATTATGGATTCGAATTGCTCAGCGACCGGCCCATTCCGGTGGACGACACGAATGTCTATGAGCTTTTCTCCCCCGAAGGACTCACGGCAGACATCCAGCGTAGCGTCAACAGTACCGAGATGGCCAAAAGAAAGTTCCGCGATATCGCCGTGATCGGCGGGTTGATCTTCCAAGGCTACCCCGGCGAGCATACAAAAGCCAGGCACCTGCAGTCCTCTGCCTCCTTGCTTTTCAATGTGTTCAGCGAATACGACCCGAATAACCTGCTGATCCGGCAGGCCTATCACGAAGTGATGGAACAGCAGATGGAAGAAGCCAGGCTGCGGAACATGCTGGAACGGATTCGTATAGGCCGGATCCTGCTCCGCTTCCCCAAAAAGCTCACCCCCTTCTGCTTCCCCTTAAAGGTCGACAGCATGCGGGAGAACCTCACTTCGGAAAAACTGGAAGACCGGATAAAGAGGATGCAATCGCAACTGAGATAGTGGTATATTTGTCTCTTTGCAATCATCGAATGAAAACGTCCTTTCCATCGCATGAAACCGCCCTTTCCACATCGTATTAAAGAGCAGCAATTATGGCTATCCCCCGACCGCTGTATCTTCTGGGAAGAAGAAAAAGCGCTGATCGTATCCGACCTGCATTTCGGCAAGACCGGGCATTTCCGCAAATCGGGCATCGCCGTGCCGGCCTCTGTCTATCGCGATGACCTCCAAAGGCTGGTGGCACAGATACAATATTTTCAACCCCGCCAGTTGCTGGTCGTCGGGGATCTTTTTCACAGCCGAGAAAACAAGGAATTGACCCTCTTCCAGAAATGGAGGGCCGACTTTCCCGATCTTATCATCCGGCTTATCAGAGGCAATCACGATATCCTCCACGATGGCTGGTACGAGGCTGCCGCGATAGATTTGAGCCAGGAGAAATTGCGGATCGGGGATTTCCTGTTTATACATGATATCGAAGCACTGGACCCCCAGGAAGCCGCGACCCACTATAGCTTTTCCGGTCATATCCATCCCGGTATCCGGATTAACGGGACTGCCAAACAAGCCTTGCAGTTCCCTTGCTTCTATTTTGGGGACGCTCACGCCGTACTTCCTGCCTTCAGCCGCTTTACCGGAATGATATCTATCAGGCCTTTGCCTCATGAGAATGTCTTCGCGATCATACAGCACGAAAGTATCCTCCAGATCCAATGAGACAATGAATTAAGCTATGATTCTTACCATACCCATATCGACCGGCTTTATCAGATATCCACCACGTTCATTACAGACGGAGTCGTCGAACGTAAGCCAGGCACTCCTTCCCCGATGGGACAGGCCATGAAACGCTTCATTCAGTATCACTGCCAACCGACTAAAATAGAAAATGGATCCTTTGTCGGCTGGAAGCCTTGATTTTATTATATTTATGCGTTAATAGCATTTAACGAAGCTTTGTAAATATTCTGATGATGAGGATATTTACATCTATAGCTATATCGCTATTTAAAACACCGGATAACATAGCTACTCCTTGCTCTGTAAAAACATATGGGGAATTTCTTGTTCCACCCCAACTTGATATTCCATGCTGGAATATCAAGTTTTTATACTCTTCGGCTGTAAGCTGGAACATAAAATCATTTGGAAAACGCTTTATATTCCGCTTTACTGATTTGTTTAAATTACCCGTAGTTACATTATAGAGTTCTGCCAGATCTCTGTCTAACATCACCTTGTGTCCTTTTACAAAATAAATTTTATTGATTATTATTTCGTCCGGTATGACTATTGATTTTTTTAGCTTTGCCATTTTGGACTTTTTAACGTTTATGTTTTATCGTTTCTCAACTTGACATCGCAAAATGCGATATCAAGTTGCTGTAATAGTTATTTGTGAATAAAGCAGTTACGAATCCATTTTCATCTTGAGGTCACAAATTGCGACCTCAAGATTTCGAAATCGTTAGAGTTGTTTTCCCGAGGTCTTGCAGTGTACAATGCCTCTTGCCGGATTTTCAGCCCCTATCTGCATTACCCTCCCAAAAACTTCAATAGGCTTACTCCCTCATGACGAGGAAATAAGCCTATTGACTTCATTTATCGATCAAAACCTATATCATACTCAATTCATCTTCTTCTTCAACGAACTGACCTGCTCCTGGAGATTGTTTACCAGGCCGGCCAGCTGATTCACATCCCATCTTTGCTG
>PLXD01000610.1 GCA_003151295.1 Chitinophagaceae bacterium
GAGCTGGCCTGCCAGGCAGACTGCAGGATATCTTTACGGCCCAGCAGTACCCCTGAACATTGCGGTCCTCAGAGCGCTTTCCCTCCACTATAAGCCACGATCGTTGCCCCCTGTTGCAGGTGAACGCATGGGACCGTAAGATCTTCGGCAGCTGCATCGACCAGGACGGGGATATTCCTCGGTTGGGTCAACCGTACGATGGCTTGCAAACTCAGCGGTTCCTTATTGTCTGCCATCACATAGACCATGGCTGTGCGCGAATTCAAGGCGTTCCCGAATTCTTCCAGCGTTTCCACGGTGATCACTTTCACCCCGATATTGCGTATCGCATGGTCATACTCATTCCGGGAAGACCTGGGAATGACGACTTCTGTTTTGTCGAAACCGGCCAGATCGGGAATCCGGATGAGTTTTTCCGGGTTACCACCGGTTACACAGGCGGCGGTTATATGTTTTAACCCGGCTGCACATCCGGCGGAAACCATTCCCCATTCGGCCCCGGTCAGCTCGGCCAGCCGTTTGCCGATCCCGGCGGCCAGTTCATCGTATTGTACGAAATTCCTGGAGGCAGCTTCCATCGCGGCGCGGACTGCCGGCCTTTCGAGCGATCCGCCGATAATCGTGAAAGTGCCCATGCAATTGATGAGCGGCTCAACACCTATCGACTGGAATATCTCCGCCCCTGGCACCAGCGGGCCCTTGCCTGCCGGGATCTTCGGGTTTGCGCTGACAGATTGTATGGGAAGAACGCTTGCTCCGAATGGAAGGAAGGACAACCCCCTGAGAACATCTCTCCGTTTCATATGAATGATGATTTATTGTTAGCAATTAGCCTAATTCGCGTCCTTTAGTTTCGTCGCTGCGAGACCATTCAGATCATATACCACTTTTCCGGCACGAATCGTCAATTCCGCTTCCAACTTACGATCCCCGTCCAGTCTGTTACCTCCCGCATCGATAAATCCAAATTTGCCCTGTTGAAGGCTTAATATGGCTACGTCTGCAACCGCGCCCTCCGACAATTGGCCGAGGTCTTCCCGCTTAATTGATTTAGCCGGATACCAGGTGGCACGCAGTATAATATCTTCTATGCTCATACCCATATTCAGATATTTGGACATCACATTCAGCATGCTTTTCATCCCCGAATTCATGCTGAAACGATGCAGATCCGTACCAAAGGAATTCGGCAAAAGCCCCTGCTTCATAGCCGTAATGGCCACGCTGAACCAGAAACCGGCGCCCCCATGACCCACATCGAAGAGAATCCCTCTTTTTTGCGCTTCCAGCACAAAGGGCCGGACCTTACCCTGGTCGTCTGTAACGGGCATCCGTTCGGAAACTTTCTCGAAGGCATGAGTAAGGATATCTCCCGGCCTCATCCGGCTCAGTTGATCTTCTAAAGAAAGTTGCGGAAGATGACATTCCACCAGCAGCGGCGTATTGGATAGACGTCCTGCTTCCAGGGCTCTTTCAAAAGGAGTCCATTCATTCCCCGCATAATGCCCGATTTGCACGCCTACGATAATATCCGGATATTTTTTAACGGTGAGAGAGGTCATACGGGAATCCATATCGTTTACATCTTCCTCCGATGGACTACCGCTCATCCCGGAGCCCGCAATGTTCAGAAATGCGAGTACGCGTGTTTTCGATTGATCAATGACCTGTTCCTTAAAAACAGGAAAATTCCTCCAGCCCGAGGTTCCCGCGTCCACTACAGTAGTCACCCCCGACCGGAAAGTAAAATCATCCGGGGACAGACTGGAAAAGCCATCTGCGAATGTCGCCGGCTTACTGCCGACAAAAACATGGGTATGTATATCGATCAAACCGGGAGTCACATACAAACCCGTCGCATCGATCTCCTTCTTTGCCTGGGAAGAAGGTATATTGGCGGCGATCCTGGCGATCTTTCCGTCATTAATGGCTACATCCATTTTAGAATCGATCTGGTTCTTCGGATCTATCACATGGCCGTTCTTTATCAGCAGATCATATGTTTGCGCAAGGATAATATCCGGGACCAGCAACAACAATAAGCATAGAATTTTCATACTGTTTCGCATTTTTATATCACTTTTTATTCACCGAAGCAGTTCTGACCTGATGCACTTCCAAGGGACTGACTGCAGTGGATTTATTTCCAAAACGCCTGTTCTTCCTGATATAGGTGATGATGGAAGCGACGGCATCATCATCCAGGAAACCACCGTGTGCCGGCATCATCCCGTTGTATGTCTTTCCCCCTATTGCCACCTGGCCCTGTAATCCGTTCAATACGATTCCCATCACCCGCTCCTTATCTCCTGTTACCCATTCGGAACCGGCTAGTGGCGGGTAGCGGTTATTATCGCCCATCCCGTTTCTCTGGTGACAGACGGCACAATAGGAATTATACAAGATTCCGCCTGCCATTTCACTACTATTATGAAGATTATCCCCGACTGAATCCGGCGCTTTTATATAGGTCCTGGTTGATTTCCTCTTTTCCAGCTCAGCCAATTGCGCCGCTCCGAATTTATTTTTATCTCCCTTATACATCACCCGCCAGATCTTTCCCTTGTTTGATTCGGAAATATACAGGGAGCCATCCGGTCCTTCTGAAAGGCCCATTGGCCGATAAACCGCATCACTCGTGTTAACAACCGTATCCACTCCTGTAAAGCCGTCGGCAAATACTTCGAACTGACCTGTGGGAATTCCTTTTTCAAAAGGGGCAAAACATACGATATATCCTGCCTGGGGATAAGGAGGGCGATCCGTCGAGCCATGAAAAGCTATAAAAACGCCCTTTTTATAACGCTCCGGGAATTGATTTCCCCGGTAGAATAATAAATCCATTGGAGCCCAATGACCGGGAAATGCCAAAATGGGCGTGTCGAATTTTGCAGCCCTTCCGATTTTTTTCCCATCCCCCCCATAGCCGGGTTCCAGTATATTTTTGCCCTGCAACTGATCATAATAAGCATATGGCCAGCCATAGTCCTGTCCTTCGGTTACTTTTAACAAAGTCTCCGCAGGGAGCATGGCCGCTTCCCAGGAAGTATACAATCGGGGATATAAAGTGTGGAAATTATCAATTCCATTCATCACAAGATATAAGTTATTATCGTCGGGATTCCAT
>PLXD01000060.1 GCA_003151295.1 Chitinophagaceae bacterium
TGTATCACTGGATCGACTACCCGGAGCTGGAAAAGGAGACGGCCATCGTGCGGAGGCGCCTGCCGGCGATCGAACAAAAACTGCTGGAACAGGTGGTCGGGTTCGTACAGAAATTGAGGGAACGAAAACTTTCGAAGACCCCGGGGATCTCCGAAACCATCGATTGGGCCGAATCATTGATGGCGTTGGGATATAGAGAGGTGAATGCAACGGCGTTCCACCAGACCCTGGGCAGCGTGTTAAAATCGGTAGAAGACATTAACCAGGTAAAGCTGGAAGGCGTGGAGGCATTTCAATGAAGATACAGGCATTTGCGACGAGGAATATCACGGAGGCCATTGCAGGCTTCGCACAATTCNNCCTTGCTGGCGGCGGATGCGGGTTTGCTTGCGAGGGGGTCTTCTTTTAAAATGGCTTTAAAGATCCTTTTTTGCACCTCGCCGGAAGAGCGGGCCTTATACGATCGTCTCTTTGCTCTGTATTGGGATACCAACCCCATCGACCTGGAGCAAACACCCAATAAGACCCGTATCAGCGGGGTCGGAAAAAAAAAGGAGAATGCTTCCCTGGTGATGATGGGTACGGGCAAGTCGGCCAACCCCGACGCGGAGGGGAAAAATGTTTCGGGGGGCAGTGAGACCGAACGTTTGCGTAAAACCGATTTTGCCCATGTCCATGAAATGGACGCAGCGCGCCTGGAAGAATTGGCCGATCAGTTATTCAAGGAAATGGCCTTGCGGTGGCGGCGGCGGATGAAGGATACGAGGAAGTGGGGTCCCATCAATCTTCGCAAAACCATCCGGGGGAGCATCCCTAACGGAGGGGAGCCGATGGAATTGTTCCGGAGGGCGCAAAAGCCGGGGCGGAGGCGGTTGATCGTTTTATTGGATGTAAGCGGTTCAATGGATAGGTATAGTTTTTATTTACTCCGGTTTGTATATACCTTAAGGGAACGATTCCGGATGCTGGAAGCCTTTGTTTTCAGCACTTCACTCATCCGGATCAGCAAGGCATTAAAGGCCGGCCGCCTGGAATGGGTGTTGAGTGAGCTTTCCGGGCAGGCCGATAATTGGTCGGGGGGTACGAAGATCGGGGAATGCTTCCGGGTCTTTTCGGAGAAATACGGTAAAAGGGTTTTGAACGGATCGCCTGTTGTCCTGATTCTCAGCGATGGACTGGATACCGGGAACCCGGAGATACTCGCGGGAGAGATGGCAAAGCTGCGAAAGCGGGCCAGGAGGATCATCTGGCTGAATCCCTTAAAAGGCATGAAAGGGTATGCGCCCCTCGCCGGTGGGATGAGCGCAGCGCTGCCATCAGTAGACGATTTTCTGAGTGCGCATAATTTAAATAGCTTATTGGCATTGGAAAAAATATGGAGCGATGTTTGACGATTTTATCCATACGGTAGAGGAGCTTCGGAAAAAGAACGAAGTGTTTGCCACGGCAACGGTGGTCAGGCGCGAGGAGCCCAGCTCCGGGAAAAGCGGCGACAAGGCCGTCATCAACCAATTCGGTGACATGATCGGNNCCGGGAAGGCGAGGTTGGTAAAAGTAGGGAGGGGGGCAGGAGAGACTGCCGTGCAGCAAGCCTGCCCCGAAGGCGTGGTGGAGTATAGGATGACCTGCCTTAGCGAAGGGTCGGTGGACATCTTTATCGAGCCTATTTTGCAGACACCCCAGTTGGTGGTTGTGGGTAAGTCAGCCATCGCCAAGGCGTTGGTCAAAATAGGCAGGTCGGCGGGTTATAAAGTCAGCGCCGTGGCCCCGGACGCACGTCCGGATACTTTTGACAAGGTGGATGAGCTGTTTACTCAATTGGATTTGTCGCTTGCAAAAACGAATTCCTCGTCCTCTTTCGTTGTCGTGTGCACCCAGGGTGAGCAGGATGAGCAGGCCCTTGAACAGGCGCTGAGAGTCAAAAGCGCCTATGTGGGTTTCGTGGCCAGCAAGAAAAAAAAGGCGGCCCTGTTTGATTACCTGAAGCAATCGGGCGTCGACCCGCAAAAACTGGCAGCCGTCCATTCCCCGGCGGGTCTTAATATTCATGCCAAGCGGCCCGAGGAAGTAGCGATCAGCATCCTGGCCGAGATCATCCAGGTGCAGCACAGCCTTCCTTTCATAGAAGGATTTATAGCGGATAACAGGGCAGGAGGGGGAGGGGAACACGAAAAAGGACAGCAAGATACCGGCAACGGGCAGGTATCTGGGCAGGCAAGAGGCATGGCTAAATATTATATCAACCCGGTTTGCGGGGTCCCTGTCGATATAAGTAATCCTAAATATACCCTTCAGTATAAGAACGAACAAGTGTATTTTTGCTGTGACGGCTGCAAAGAGAAATTTGAAGCGGAGCCGGAAAAGTACATGAAACGAAAAAGTACATGAAACGGAAAAGTGTAGGAACCGTGCGGGTACATGAACCGGACAACTATATGAGACGGGCGGGGATATCGCCAAAATTCAGCATCATCATTGGCGGGTAAGATATGGCAAAATCAATTCAGCATCTATTAAAGAAGAAGGGTGGCTATAAGGTAAACGGAAGTTTGTGGATGGAATTCGAAGGAGAACGCTTCTTTGGTCCCGGCCGGGTCGAATTGCTGGAGCGGATTGACCAGACGGGTTCTATCAACCAGGCTGCCAAACAAATGCGCATGTCTTATAAGAAGGCCTGGGAAATGGNNGTTCATACCGGGGGAGAAAAAGGAGGGGGGTCCATCATTACGGACGAGGCACGGGAATTGATCGTCTTTCACCGGCAGCTCAGGGAAAGGTTTATGGCTTTCCTGGAAAAGGAATCAAATAACCTGCAGGCGAAATGACTTTTTTTTTATTACCGTTATATTCTTAAAGATATAACGGTAATTAAGGAGTCAACCACTAAAATCGATCGATATGAGAAAATTGCTTTTGGCAGGAATCCTCTTCGCAGGTTTATCCGGCACCGACCTTTTGCATGCGCAATCCCAAGCGTCAGCAGAAATGAATGTTCCGACGCCGGTACCTACCTATCCGTATATGAAGGGGTACATGAGTTTCATCATTCCCTGGGTAACCGTCAATAAAAATACCACGACTACGGAATTCCAGACAGCTACCACCGTTGNNTTACAGCAAATCATTTGGATTCAGTTATGAAATCACCCCTTCGGTGCAATGGCAAACCCCCACGGGCAAACCAGGAACTTCTAAAACAAGTAACCTGTTGTTTGATCCGGGCCCCATATTCCGTTTTAATCATGGTTTCAACATTATCCCCCGGCTGGCATTCGAAACGCAGGGACGTTATGGCTTTACCCCGGTATTTAATAAGCTGTATGCACAGACCCGGGCGGTGGATTATTGGTTCTCCGTATCCCTGCCGGCAAGGTTCGGCAATAACGAGCCATCGTCAGTCGGTT
>PLXD01000163.1 GCA_003151295.1 Chitinophagaceae bacterium
AGCCGGAAAAGTGAATAATTTTTCGGCGACTTCCGCTGAAGTGGTCGCTAACGCTAATCTGAGCGCGGAAGGCCTGATCTGCTGGAGACCGGACGTGCAATTCATTCAACCCGGCGTATGGATGAGGCGCGAACAAGTCCTGCAATGCGGGGGGATCGACGAGCGCTTCCACTATTCGTTCGACTGGGATCTGCTGATACGTTATTGCTGCCTTTTCCCGAAAGTGGCTTACCTGGATGACCTGCTGGTGCATTTCCGGCTGCATGAAAAATCCAAAACGGTATCCTCCGTTCAGCGTTTCGCCCGTGAAGAACACCTCATTATTGAAAAGCTCTATGAATTGTCACGCTTCGCCGCATTACACCGTGTCTGCCTGTGGAAAATGAACCGGACCTTCTGGACCGAATTGCTGCAGGAAACGGGTAACACCCCCAACCGGTCAAAATACTGGAAGATCAGCCATATCCTAAGATATATTTATAAGCAACCGCGGGATTTGAAAGTGACCCGGATGACGCTGGGCGCATTCAAGCAGATACTTACAAACAACCGAATCGCCTGATCCCATGCAATTACTCTGGCTGGCACATGAAGGAGGGATGAGCGGGGCTAACAGTTGCCTGATCGAATACATGCAGATATTACAGGAAGAGGGCCATCGGCAATGGCTGGTAACTCCCTCCCGGGGAGCGCTCTCGGAAAGGGTAGCGGAAATGAATATACCCGTGTCCTGCATACCCTTTTATTCCTGGACCTCCGTCCCCGGAAGCCCCCCGCTAACAATGGGTGATCGGCTGCGTAGGTGGTTGCGTAACAAGATCGCCCAAAAAAAAATGGCGGACCTGATCAGGGATACGAGTCCCGATTTCGTGCTGACCAACACGATCACCACTCCTGTCGGCGCCTATGCGGCCCGGCGGACCGAGAAGAAACATATATGGTTCGTTCATGAGTTCGGGGAAGAAGACCACGGCTTCACCATTGCGGGGAATTTTGCCCGGGGCGCCGGGATCATGGACAGGCTCTCCGATAAAATCGTTTTTAATTCCACGTCCGTCCGGCAAAAATTCGAATCGTATATCGCACCGGCAAAAAGATATATTGTCCACAATCCCGCGGTCATGCCGCCCCTGGAACCGGGATCGATCGGGAGCGGGCTTCCTTCCCCGGCTCAAAAGCTAACACTGATCATGCTGGGGCAGATCGCTCCTTCAAAGGACCCGATCGAAGCGGTGCAAGCGCTGCAGATCTGCCGGGAAAAAGGCCTGTCCTTCGAATTAAATATCGTCGGTAAGTCCGATCAACCGGCTTACCTGCTGGAATTACAACAGGCTATCGAAACGGCAGGACTGCAGGAATACGTGAAGATCCCTGGACCCAGTCCGGCGCCGGCCCTCAGGCTCCGGGAAAATCATGCCCTGCTCATGTGCAGCCGCATGGAGGCCTTCGGACGCGTGACGGTGGAAGCCCTGAAGATGGGCCTGCCCGTGATTGCCGCCAATACCGGAGGCAGTCTGGAGCTGATCGAAGACGGCGTGAACGGGTATCTTTACCGGAAAGGGGATCCGCAGGACCTGGCCGCAAAGATCCTTCAACTGCAAAGGGACTATGGACTGTTTGACAAAACGAAGATTGCGGAGGCGGCAAGACGGGAATTCAACCGGTCGAATACGGCCCTGGAATTAAAAAAAGTTTTATGCTGATGGAAATTTTTTTATGCTGACCCGACCCCTGTTCACCATCGTTACCATCACCTATAACTCTTCGGCCTGGGTAAGACAGGCTATTGAAAGCGTGCTATCTTCCTCTTACGGGGATTTCGAATATATCATTTCCGATGATTGCTCTTCCGACGATACCTGGGAGATCGTCAAATCCTATAAGGATCCAAGGATCAAAGCCTGGCAGAACGAACAGAATCTCGGGGAATATCCGAACCGTAATAAAGTATTGGAGCAGGCCCTAGGGCAATTCATCCTCTTTATCGACGGGGACGATATCCTGTACAGGGATTCACTCGAAGAATACAGCCGTTATATTGAAGCCTTCCCATCAGCCGGAGGCGTGTGGGGCGTATTCACTATTTATTTCGATTTTGTGGTCTTTCCCTACCTGCTTCCGCCGGAAGAGTTGACGCGCCTGAATTTTTTAAGCCTTTACCCGGTTACGGTCGTCGGCCTGGCAGAAACGCTTTTCAATACGGAATGTCTGAGGAAGATAGGCGGTTTCAATACCGGCTTCGGCATTGGCGATACCTATGTGAAAAGACGAATGGCCTGCGAATTCCCGATGCTGCTGATACCTGCAGGGAGATGCTTCTGGCGGCAATCTGCCAACCAGGCCAGCCAGCTCGTCCGGAAAAAATACCGCATCCTTATTGAAACGTTCCGTATCGACAGGGAGATTCTTTCGGCGCCCTACTGTCCCCTGGAAGGAGTGGAAAAAGAACTGGCGGTCAGGAATTTCAGGATACGCACCATTAAGCTGGTAGTCGGAAACACGCTGATGAAAGGCCGGTTCACCGATTTTTTCATGCTCATGAAAAAAATGGAGATCCCCTATACCCGGCTCGCTTACCTGTTTAAAAAAGCAGACTACTCATATAAGGCCAGGGTAGAGAGCGACCGGCCTCTTTTTAACGACTATAATTTTCGAAAAAAACCATAACCGACTCCTTGTTCAGGATCTTATTTAAAATAAAACGCCGATTGGCCATTGCCTTCCACGAATGGAAAAGAAAAGGGTATCTCTTCGAACAGCGATCGTTATATCCCGGCCGGTTCCGTATGGATGGGACCCTGCGTTTCGGAAAACGCTTTTCCGTGATTTTCGACGCATCCACTTCTGTGGTCGCTGCCGGAACGAACCTCCATTTCAGGGATGACTGCCAGATCCGATCAGGCAGTCATGGAAAACTTAGCATCGGAGATCATGTGTTTTTTAACAACCATTGTTCCATCCATTGCTTTCATGAGATAACGATCGGCGATAACAGCCAGTTCGGGGAGAACGTAAGGATCTACGACGTGAACCATCAATTTAAGGACCGTACAAAACTGATCTCCGAACAGGGTTATAGCGAAGGAGCCATCCATATTGGCAGCAACTGCTGGATCGGATCGAATACCGTCATCCTTAAAAACGTTACGATCGGGGATAATACGGTGATAGGCGCCAATTGCGTCATCTACCAGTCGATACCGCCCGGCTGCCTGGTGTTGAACAGGCAGCAACTTGACATTAAACCCCTATAACGGGCTCCCTGCTTTTTAAACCAAAAAATCTTTCCGCTTTATGGCCATTGAACGAATCGTACCCGGCACCCTGGAATGGGATGCATTTTACAGCAACCATATATCCCGGTATACATTTGCAGCAGGTATCCTGCAGGTCACGCAGGCCAGGAAGATACTCGATGCGGCTTGCGGAGTAGGTTACGGATCGAATTTTCTCGCCTCCTTGCCGGAAGCCCAGGTAGTAGCCATCGACCGCTCAGAGGAGGCCTTGAAGATAGCTGCCAGCCAATTCAATACCCGCCCCCTCCATTTTCTTAAGGACGATTGCCATACCCTGGAAGCTGCCATGGCCTATGCACCTTTT
>PLXD01000461.1 GCA_003151295.1 Chitinophagaceae bacterium
GGAACCCATCGGTAAAGAATGGGATAAGACGAAAGAGGCCTATACACTGCAGGTCTCCACGGAAGATTGTACCGGTTGCACACTTTGCATGGAGTTCTGCCCGATCAGCAGCAAAACAGATCCCGGTCATAAAGCAGTGAATATGTATGATAAGACCGGCATTCAACAAGCTGAAAAGCTGAACTGGGAATACTTTTTGCACATTCCCGAAGTCGGCAGGGAGAGGATAAACCGTAATACTGTAAAGGGATCTCAATTTTTTCAACCATTGTTCGAGTTCTCGGGAGCCTGCGCCGGGTGCGGCGAAACGCCCTATTTAAAATTGTTGACACAACTTTATGGTGAAAGGATGATCGTGGCCAATGCCACAGGGTGTTCTTCTATATTCGGAGGCAATCTTCCTACCACCCCCTGGGCAAAGAATAATGAAGGCAGGGGGCCGGCCTGGGCGAATTCACTATTCGAAGACAATGCAGAATTCGGGCTAGGCATCAAACTCGCCAATGAAAAGAAGCGGGAGGCCGCGATTTCTATCCTGCATCACGTTAGGGAAGAAGTGGGTGAAGAGCTTGCCGAAGCTATTATTCACGCACCGGAAACAAATGAAGCCGAAATAAAGGCCAAGAGTCACCTGATCAAAGAACTCAAAGGTCGCCTGGCGGGAATAAATACTGTCTCATCAAAGAACCTTTCCTACCTGGCAGACTTCCTGGCGGAGAAATCGATGTGGATCATCGGCGGTGACGGATGGGCCTACGATATCGGCTATGGGGGATTGGACCACGTGCTTTCAACGGGCGAAAATGTGAATATATTCGTCATGGATACGGAGGTTTATTCCAACACGGGTGGTCAAAAATCGAAATCCACTCCTCTCGGCGCCAGTGCAAAATTCGCCGTGAATGGGAAAACAAGCGGCAAAAAAGATCTGGCATTGCAAGCCATTGCGCATGGGACCGCATATGTAGCCCAGATCGCAATGGGTGCCAACGACTCCCATGCCCTCCGAACCATTATCGAAGCGGAGAATTTCCCGGGTCCCTCTCTCATCATTGCCTATGCACATTGCATAGCCCATGGCATTGAAATGAGCAAAGGCGCAGAAAACCAGGAATTGGCCGTTAAAACCGGGTATTGGCCATTGTTCCACTATAATCCCCTAAAACCGCTGGGCCAACGCTTTGTGATCGACTCAAAAGACCCTTCTCTACCGCTCGCCGAGTTCTTGTACCGGGAAAACCGATTCAGTCTCATCAAAGCAAAGGACCCTGCATTGGCTGCCAAATTCTTGACCGGGGCAGAGGAGGCCACAAAAGAAAGGTGGGCAAGATTGAAAACCTTAACGGGCTTGTAAGGGCGCGATCATGGATATCTCGGGCGTCTGGCCATGGAACCGGCGCCAGTAGCCGTGGACCGATCGAGATGCGCTGAGGTCGCATGTGTAAATCGGTGACTTCCCAATACAAAATATACTTTCCCGCATTGGACGCGGGTTTCATGGATGGTGGATATATAGACCTGGTTATCGTCGGGGATAAAACTGCTCTTGAGTGGAAAAAACGCTGATAGTATACACCGCATTGCTTTTTTGCCGGCTCACAAAATAGATTGAGTTATCCGTCCACTTCCCGAACTGTTCATAGTAATTGTAAGCCTTGTCAAAGACCAGCATGCTGTATGGGGGCACCCTTATGTCTTCTAAACATGAATTTACCTACCGACTGCACCGCATCTATAAGCATATGCACCTTTAATCCTCCCTTCTTCTTACCGTCTCCTATCGGATTTCGGCCTACCCCTTTTAAGATCTCGCTAAACAGCCGGATGGTCGTTGAATCTATTATATAAAGCTCCTTTATGCTCAATCCTTCCAACCGGCTGACCGACAAAAATGACCGGTAGCGCTGGATCAATTCATAATATAATCCTTCAAAAAGAGCATTATTCCGGTTCCTCAATCCATCTCCCGCCGAGCTTTTGGCTGGTGCCTTATTCAGTCCCAAATGATTCAGTTTCCCGCTCATTCCCTTAAGCCCCTCGCACGTTTCAGCCATCGAGTCACACCTGCTCAGGATACCGAATAACATGGTCACTAAATGATCCCAGCTCTTAAACGCCTTATAATAATGATCGCTTCTATGCTCCTTTACCAGCTTATTGAACGCCCATTTATCCACCAGTTTTAATACCTGGCTGAATATCGGCTGACCGACTAATTTTATCTCCGTATTTTTGCTCATGTTGTGTTCTGTTCTTGGTAAAACAAAACTACAACACACGGTGGGCTGCCTTCGGGCAACCATTTTTTTTCCCCTTTTTTGACTATTTTAGTCGGTTAGTAGTGATTACCTTTAAAAGCTGAAAATTCTTTACGAGCATTTGAACGGTGAATTTCTTATTTTAATCTCCGCATATGAAAAGATTTTTCATTCAACTGATGTGCCCTGTTTTATTCCTGCCCGCCCTTTCAGAGGCGCAACATCAGCATATCCACGCCTCACCGGGAAAGGCTTTGGAGATCGTACAGAATGTGGAACCGCAGCCCCTGCTTTCCCAGGCTGTTCGGCTGGCTGATGCATTATCCTTTTTAGGAAGCTCTTTGTCAGCAGAGGATAAAAAACACTTAAAAGAGCTACAGGACACGAAGCCCGGCCAGACTACGATAAAGGCCATCCAGGATATACTGGATCCTTATTGCCTGGCAGCCGTGCATATTAACCCCGAAGCAAGGGTCATGGTTACAAGAGGCCCGGCGAAAGCCCTGGTGACACAGGGAGGATGGGCGAGTTTTTTAATCAAAGTGCATAATGAAGCGGGCTCCACTGCAAAGCTGGAAATACAAAGCGCCAATGCAGCCCCGCTATTCTATGGTTCATCCAATACGCCCCATGCGAGCAAAGACCACCAGCTTACGATGGGTCAGGTTGCCAATCGGTTCCTGGAGATGGAGATCTACCGGGACCCACCATTATTACCTGATCTTTCAGGGCTTACGCTGGAATATGCCGTACTCCAGGTCTACAGCAGAGACAAGGGAGAGAGGGAGGCGGAGCTCGGCTTTTCTATTGGACAGGGCACACAGGACATCGGTTTTCGTAATACCATTCCTGTTTTATTCAATAGTAAGCCAGGCGTAAAATTGATACTCCATGTTACAGACGATGACGGCAGACCGGCAATGGGCTCTTTTACCATCACGGATGGCATTGAAAGGCTGCCGGTGAATGACCAGAAAACCAAAACGGAGCGGAATGAATTCGGCGTCCCGTCAAAAAGATTGACCGGTATCTATCCGCTTCCTTCCCGCAGGATGGCTGCGATGGATGAATACCCGGATTTCTTTTTCCAGCCCCAGGTGTACCGTTTTGACGGGGAGCAGGTGACCCTTCCTTCCGGCAATTACCACGTGAGTTTTACGAGAGGGCCCGAGTATCTTACTCAGACCAGGGAACTGAACATTCCGGTGGGCGTGGATTCCGTGTCGGCCTCTTTCCGGCTGAAAAGGTGGATCGATATGGCTTCCTTTGGATGGTACAGTGCAGACCATCATTTACATGCTGCCGGCTGCAGCCACTATGAAAGTCCGGAAGAAGGAGTATTGCCATCCGCAATGTTCCGCCAGGCCCTGGGAGAAGATCTGAATATGGGGACCGTATTGACCTGGGGTCCCGGCTGGTATCACCAGAAGGATTTTTTTACAGGCGCTGTCAGTCCGCTTTCCACCCGGCAGAACATCATGCGGTATGACGTGGAAGTCTCGGGTTTCCCCTCTTCCCATGCAGGGCACCTGGTCTTACTCAATCTTAAAGAGGATGATTATCCGGGCACGGATAAAATTGAGGACTGGCCCAGCTGGACCCTGCCCATCTTACAATGGACCAGGGAACAGGGGGGTATTTGCGGATATGCACATTCGGGGTGGGGGCTGGAGCCCGTCACAACGACCAGGGAACTGCCTAATTATATCATGCCTAAAATGGATGGCATCGGTGCCAATGAATATATCGTTACCGTCACGCAAAATGTGATAGACCTCTATAGCGCCGGGGACACGCCGGCCCCATGGGAGTTAAACATGTGGTACCACACCCTGAATTGCGGGTTCAGACCGCGACTTAGCGGGGAAACGGATTTTCCTTGTATTTTCGATCAAAGGGTAGGGATCGCCCGCAGTTATTTTAAAGCAGACAGCGGGCTGACCTATACGGGCTATATCGAAGCCATTAAAAACGGGCGCAGTTATATATCTGACGGCAGGTCGCATATCATTGACTTCTCGGTCAACGGTATTGAAATGGGTACGGATAATAGTGAGCTTTCGCTGGCGAAACCAGGTTCTGTACATATAAAAGCAAGGGTCGCGGCGTGGCTTTCCCCTGAGCAGGGCGAAGAAGGCGCCGCTATTGCCCATCGTCCCCTGGACGAGCCGCCTTACTGGAACACGGAAAGGGCCAGGATTGGCAAAACAAGGAATGTGCCGGTTGAGCTGATCGTCAACGGTGTGTCGGTCGATACGATGCAAGTTGATGCGGATGGCGACTGGAAGGAGATAAATTTTAAC
>PLXD01000244.1 GCA_003151295.1 Chitinophagaceae bacterium
GTCCTTTGTTGATCATTGCTGAAGACCTGGAAGGCGAAGCATTGGCGACATTGGTTGTGAACAAATTACGCGGCACGATCAAAGTCGCTGCTGTTAAAGCTCCGGGTTTTGGGGATAGAAGAAAAGAAATGTTGACTGATATCGCTACACTTACCGAGGGTATTGTCATCAGTGAGGAATTAGGCCATAAATTGGAAGCGGCAGATATAAAATCACTTGGACAAGCTTCTTCCGTAACCATAGATAAAGACAACACAACTATCGTTGGTGGCAAAGGCAAGAAAGCGGTGATCACTGAACGTGTTAATCAAATTAAAGCCCAGATAGAAAACACGACTTCTGATTACGATAAAGAAAAATTACAGGAACGTTTAGCNNAAGAAGGCATCGTTCCCGGCGGTGGTGTTGCGTATATCCGCGCCATCGAATCCCTGGAAAAGCTGAAAGGCGCCAATGAAGATGAGACCACCGGTATCCTCATTGTGAAAAGGGCTCTGGAAGAGCCTATCCGTCAGATCGTGGTGAACAGCGGTATCGAAGGCAGCATCGTGGTCCAGAAAGTGAAAGAAGGCAAGGCCGACTTCGGCTTCAACGCCCGCACCGAAGTATACGAGAACCTGCTGAAAGCCGGTGTCATCGACCCCACTAAGGTTACCCGCATCGCCTTGGAAAATGCCGCTTCCATCGCCGGCATGTTGCTGACCACCGAATGTGTGATCGCAGACAAGCCTAAGAAAGAAGAAGCCGGACATGCACATCCTGGTGGAGGTGGCATGGGCGGTGGTATGGATTATTAATCCGATCATTAATGGCCAATTATATCAGTCCCGTTCCGGTTATCCGGAACGGGATTTTTATATAAACCAATTTGCTACCGGATTCCACCCTTCCTTCATCGTCCTTTCTATCCCCGATTATTCCGTCACTCCTTTTGCGAATCACTTGAATAAATCCTATATTTCAGAACTTGATACCAAACGTCATCAATACCGTCCCGCTGGTCTGTTTTAAAGTGGCGAAACTATTGGACTTATCGCTTAAGCGATAGGGAAAGTTCACATCCCTGGTAAATCCCTGCACGTAAGTGAGGTCTACAAAAAAACCCTTATTGCGATAACCCAGTCCGGCACTTGCAAAGAGCCGGTCGGCCTTCAGCGAATTGTCCGAATATGGGCTGGTATAATAGGCCAGGCCTGCCCGGACCATCATCGTGTTGAACTTTAATTCACCGCCCAGTTTACAATCGATGACCCCTTTGTAATAGCTTTTGATGACCCCATTTACCGCATCGAAATAGCTGTTCTCCTGCGTAGCATCCCAAGGATGGAAGAAAGAACTCTGATTGCCGGTATATCCTATATCGGCGGTGAGAAAGCCTTTTTGTTTCCTGACATACTGCACGTTACTGCCAATCAAATAGGAGCCGCTGACGAGGAACCTCCAGGGCGTTGTGAGGGTATACCTTACTTCGCTGACATCGATACGTGACTGCTGGTCCAGCGTTTTCGAGTCGATGGAGACCTGTGGCAGGGAGGTATAGTTTTCCGTCTGTGTCGTCGTGGATGCGCTGATATGATCCTTTACTCCAAAGTAAGGCGGGGTATGGATGGCCACGCCCAGGCGCAGAGCATTCGTGGGCTTGAAAATCATCCCCAGCTTTAGATTGAAGCCGACGGCTTTGGAAGAATAGGTCTCATTGTAAACGAAAGAGTTAAAATCGTTATTGGTATTGCCGGTTGCATCGGATTCGGTAAAACTGAGGGTGCGGGTATAATTCATGATGGGAATCCCCAGGGTTCCCCCAAAGTACCATTTGTCTTGAAGGCTGCCGGCCAGCGCCAGGGCTATCTCGTTAACCCCGCCGCTGGTCCGCACGCTGTTCTCCTGGTTGAGCAGGGCGGCCTTATTGGCGTTGCTGATGACCTGCAGGCTTCCTCCTACGGTCGCCGTATCGATAAGGGAAGTATACACGGCCATCCGCGTGCCATAAGATAGGGTTGGGCTAACGAGTGCCTGGTTTATCGTCAACCCCGATGCGGCGAATTCTTCAACGTATTGCTCGGAAGAGGAACTATAATTGTTCTGGCCTTTGTAAAAGGTATCCCCGTTAAAATTGGCAGTGCGATTGACCGCAACGCTAAAAGCCATGCTATTGCCGTTGTGGCCGTCGTTGCCGTCATTGCCGTCATTGCCGCCGGTTGCGAATACGAAACCGGTAGTGCCCAGGTTGAAATTGCCAACCGAATTACCTGTGGAGGGGCTTCCGAGATAACCAGCTTTGCTGTGCTGGAAACCGAATCCGGGGCTCATTACGAATTCACTGGTCTTATACATTCCAAGACCCGCCGGGTTAACGAAGCCGGCCGATATCTCACCACCGAGAGATCCCATAGCGCCCCCGATAGCCTGTTGGCGTGCGGTCCCGCTGGGAGCCGTCCAGGAGAGCCGAAGCGCGTCTTCGGGTAGCTGGGCCGATACATGATCAGAATACAAATGGATGGAAATAAGTAAAAAACTCATTGGATATAGTCGTGGCATACCTGTAGATGTCAGTTAGGAAGAGTTAAGCCTTATGGTCTGTCTTATGTCTGCAAGTTTCTCTTATGTCACATGTCCGGTCCTGATTCCTAGTTCCTGCCCGGGCGGCTGATGCCACCGCTGCCACCGCCGGAGGAAGGAGTATAGGTCCTGGCAGGTTGACTCGAAGGCTGATAATTGGTATTGTTGGAAGGTCTGGAATAGGTGTTATTGTTCGAATTCGTTGCCGGGACGTAGGTGTTTCGGACGTTATTATTGGAGTTGGAGGCTCCCGGCGTATAGAAACGGTTGCTGCTGTTAGTGCTGATCCCCGTCGAGCGGTAACTGGCAGGACTGAATGCACGCAGGCCGGAATAGGCAGTAGTGCCATAGGAATAATATCTCGGATTTGCGATGATCACCCCACCCCCGTAATGCGGATTATAAAAATAAGGGTTGTAGTAACTATTCCAGGCATAGTAACTATTCCAATAACTGTAGGGGTTGTAATAGCCCATGCCGAATCCCAGGCCAAACCCCAAACCGGATCCTCCGTAAAGACCATAACCACTTCCCCAATAAGGGGCTGCCACATCGGGAGAATAATAGGAGTCGTAATAATTATAATCGTCGAAATAAGACCAGCGGGCCTCATCCTGCACTTTCATCTGGACATATTGATCGCTGGGGTTGTTCGTACTGTAATATTCTGGCTGGTCATCGCCTGCAACGGCGGCCCGATTCTTTTGAGAAGACGGGGAATAATACACATCATCGGGGGTCTGGGTTGTTTTATATGCGGATGAACAACTGCTGATAGCTATTATAGATGCAAGAGCCAGAAAGGAGAGGGTGATTTTCATGGCGAAAGCTTTTAAAAATTTTCAGATCGAAGTTCCTAATTTTGCAACTTCTTGAGTTAAAGTTACAACAAATATTCAGCCCGCTAAAAATATTGGCGGCTATTTGTTAAAAATCAGATTAAAATCCGGGTAGGGAAAACCCATTTTATGAGTAAAGAAATTACAAGCAGGCAACAGGATTATTCGCAATGGTATAACGACCTCGTCATCAAGGGCAGTTTGGCAGATCATTCGGCCGTTAAGGGCTGTATGGTCATCAAGCCCCATGGCTTTGCCCTCTGGGAGAAAATGCGAGACCAGCTGGATAAGATGTTTAAGGATACAGGCCATGTGAACGCTTACTTCGCGTTATTCATTCCGAAGAGCTTTTTAAGCAAGGAAGCGGCGCATGTAGAAGGCTTTGCCAAGGAATGTGCCGTTGTGACTCATTACCGCCTGAAAAACGATCCCCTGGGGGGCGGGGTGATCGTAGACCCTGAAGCGAAACTGGAAGAGGAGCTGATTGTCAGGCCGACCAGTGAGACCATTATATGGAGCACTTATAAGAACTGGATAAAGTCTTATCGCGACCTTCCCCTGCTTATCAACCAATGGGCCAATGTGGTCCGGTGGGAGATGCGTACCCGGCTATTGCTGAGGACCACCGAATTCCTGTGGCAGGAAGGTCATACCGCACATGCTACCGCAGAAGAAGCTATTACGGAGACCTTGCAGATGCTCGACATTTATTCGGAATTTGCCGAGAAATATATGGCTTTGCCGGTGATCCGGGGAGTGAAGAGCGCCAATGAACGTTTTGCCGGCGCCGTGGACACCTATTGTATCGAAGCGCTGATGCAGGACGGCAAAGCGCTGCAGGCCGGGACTTCCCATTTCCTGGGACAAAATTTCGCAAAAGCATTCGATGTTAAATTCTCCGATAAGGACAACAAGCTGGAATATGTCTGGGCCTCGAGCTGGGGAGTCAGTACCCGGTTGATAGGGGCCCTGGTGATGGCGCATAGCGATGACGAGGGGCTGATACTGCCCCCGAAGATCGCTCCTCTCCAGGTGGTGATCATACCCATTTACAAGGGCGCTGAGAAGAAGGACTTGCTGGAGGTTAAAGGCAGGGAACTGGCCGCCCAATTGAAGGCGGCGGGTCTGAGCGTGAAGTTCGACGATAACGACAATAACCGCCCCGGCTGGAAATTTGCCGAGTATGAGATGAAGGGGATACCTGTGCGTATTGCCATGGGTTTGAGGGATCTTGAAAACAATACGGTTGAGATCGCCCGACGGGATACCCGGGAAAAGACCAGCGTCGGTATGGACGGATTGGTAGAAAGGGTCGTTCAGCTAATGGACACGATCCAGCAAAATATGTATGACAAGGCGCTGGCCTATCGGGATCAGCATATCACCCGGGCAGACACCTGGGAAGATTTTGAAAAGCTGCTGGATGAGAAGGGCGGATTCATTGCCGCCCACTGGGACGGCACTTCTGAAACGGAAGAAGCGATCAAAGAAAAGACGAAGGCGACGATCCGCTGTATCCCCCTGAACAATCCCCGGGAGGACGGAAAATGTATATTGACCGGTAAACCCAGCAAGGAAAGGGTGTTGTTTGCCAGGGCTTATTGATCTGAACGTTTAATTTCAGGGTTTCAACTTTTTTTGTTTTCTTGTGTGGCAAACACACAAGCCATGGAGGAAAAATCGCAGGAATCGCCATTCGAAATGCACCTGGACGATAGCGGGGGGAATATCCTCCGGGAAACAGTCCGTTGGTCCCGGTTTCTCTCCATCGTCGGTCTCGCCGGCGTTGGAATATGCGTGCTCGTCGCCGCACTTGGAGGAAGCAGCTTGTTAGCTGTTTATTCCAGGACCTTACCCGGTATTGAAGCTTTCACCGGATTTATCATCCTGGGTATTCTCATAGTGCTGGCTGTATTAGGCTTGCTGATGTATATGTTATATCGCTTCTCCGTATTGACGCGCAAAGGGATCGAGACGCAGGACCAGTCACTCTTTAACCGGGGACTGAAAGGCCTGAAGATCTACTTCCTGATCAGCGGGATCTTTGCGATCCTTGGTCTTTTATTCAATCTGCTCAACCTGGCCAGCCTCATTTAATCTAAATCTGTTTTTTATGGAAAATCAGGATCTACCGGAAAATTCCAATCAGCTGGATAATTTTTTCGGCATCTCGTTCGACGCCGAGGCCTGGGGCCTCCTCAGGCAGATCGCTTTATGGGCGAAGATCTGTGCTTTATGCGCGTTCATCGGTTATGGAGCAGTCCTGATCATTGCGATTTTCGGGCATAAGGATTACACTCTGGAGACGGAAGGATTTAGTGTTGGCGCCTATGTTCGTAAGGGTGGCACAATAGCAGGAGCGCTCATATCGATGCTGATCGGGGGATTCATCAATTATTTTTTATATCGCTTTGCGAATGCGATCGGACGGGGTGTGAAAACGATGGACTCCCTGGCGCTGAATGAGGGATTCGATAACCTTCGCATTTATTTTAAAATATTCGGCGTCCTTCTGATCATTTTTCTGTCCCTGGTTGCACTCGGCATCCTCATTGCCGTGATAGCCTTAGGGAGAAGGCTGTAAATATAAATGGTCAATTTTTTAGCAGGTCGGATACCNNTATAATCTTTTAACAGTGTTTCCAGGAAATCCAGGGAATCCTGGTCGCTTTCGATCTGTAATTTGGATTTGATACGTTCCGCGATTCGCATGGAAAGGTCGTAGTTGCTTTTCTTTTTCACCGTCTGGATGATGCTTTTCAGGGTATTTACATCCTTGTCGCTCAATTGCATCACTTTGGGGAAGCTGGGTTGGTAGTTGCTTTCCAGTTCCGTGAAGATCGTATCTTCCCAGGACGTGGAGGTCTTGGTATCGATCATGATCGTTCCTGCCAGCAGATCTCCCAATCGTTGAGATTTTTCCGTCACGATCACGGAGGCCAGTCCTGCAAAAAGAAAAATAGTACACCACCAGGGCAGATCACTAAGGACGATTCCCACGAGGATCCATACAGGTAAGTCGGCCAGGCGGAACATCCAGCGTATCAGGTACTGGCTAAAGGAGGGATGTCCGCCGTCGGCCGAGATGACTTTAATCTGCATTGCTTTTTTCCCGATACTCTGGCCGTTCAGCATTGTTTCACTGGCCAGGTGATAGAGTAATAAAGGAAGCCCGAACAAGGCATCCGCCCATCCCGCAGAGGACCATGCGTCCCCGAACAAGGTGTTAAACAACTTTTTTGCCAGCCAGCTATAGACCGCCATGATCACGAGGTCGATGATCCAGGCAAACAGCCGTCTGTGGAAGGGGCTGATCTGAAAATCCACTTCAATATTAAAGCTCGTATCCAGTCTTACTAAAAGCATAAAGGCGGATTTCGGTAAAAAAAGGAAATTCAACCCAAATAGCTCTGCATCTTCAGATTTTCCTTTTATATTTATCGGTAAATATAATTTTTTTGGTTGATGTTTTCAACCGGCTGGCTTTAAACCTATTTTGTGAGAGAAGGATTGTTTATTAAAAAAAATATTGATAAGTGGAAGCAATATCAGTATGAGACGGCTACCGATCCTGACGAGATGGCCAGCCAGTTCACAGAGTTGGTAAATGACCTCGGCTATTCGAAGACCTTTTATCCTCACAGCAAGGTGACGCTATATCTCAATGGCCTGGCTTCCCGGATTTACCTGGGCATTTACAGGAATAAAAAGGAGCATTCTTCCCGCATTCTTGATTTCTGGAAGAAGGAACTGCCCCTTGTCGTCAGGCGGTACCATCGTGAAATTCTTTATTCTTTCCTGATTTTTACCAGCTTCGCGCTGATTGCCGCTTTTTCCGCTTCGCATGACGAGACTTTTGTGAGAGGTGTTTTAGGCGATAGTTATGTGGAAATGACCGAAGGGAATATCGCGAAAGGAGACCCTTTCGGCGTATATAAAAGCGAGGGCCAGTGGAGTATGTTTCTGAAGATCGCCATCAATAACATCGAGGTGTCTTTTATTACCTTTGTATCGGGTATCGTTGTATCGGTGGGCTCGGTCTGGAACTTGTTCCGGAACGGAGTGATGCTGGGCGCTTTTCAGTATTATTTTTTTGCAAAAGGGTTGGGCCTGAGGTCTGTCCTGGTCATCTGGATTCATGGCACGCTGGAAATATCGTCTATCATTATCGCGGGAGGCGCCGGCATCATCCTTGGGAACACANNGATTCATTCCCTGATGCGCGGCGCGAGGGACGGGATCAAGCTCATGATCGGCCTGGTGCCCGTTTTCATAGCGGCGGCTTTTCTCGAAGGATTCGTGACGCGCTATTCCACGATGCCCGCGTGGCTTAGCGCTATGATACTCCTTTTATCCCTTTTCTTTATCATTTGGTATTTTGTGATATATCCCATCCGGCTGGAACGGAAAATGAAAGATGGGGCTTCAATCGAAAAATTTTGAATGTTCCCTGCACAATGACCGGTTCCTTATCCGATATTAAAAAAAATGGCTTTAGCACTGTCTTGCTTTTACTCGCGCTGCTGATGATCGCGGGTTCATTGCATGCCCAGGACAAGCAGGAATTACCTGATTCCATAGCGGTGGATTCCACGGTGACGACGGGGCAGCCGGTGGTAGCCGCCGATACCTTGAAAGTTTCGGCCGGAGATTCAGCAAACCGGTCGCCGGAAGAATCTGTCCCCGATTCCGTTATATTCCGGACCATCCCGGGACCGGAAGTCAGCAAATATAAGTCCGATCCGGATTTCGCGTATGCCAACGACCCCCGGTACTGGCAACAGGATGAGGTGGAGCGGGAAACCGCCTTCGGGAGGTTTATGGATAAGTTGCTTTCAAGCAAATGGTTTTGGTGGTTCGTTTATTGCTTACTGGGAGGCCTTCTCCTGTTCGCCCTATACAAGATCGTTTCCGGCAACGGGATGTATCTTTTTTATAAGTCCCCGGCCCGGAAGTCAGCCGCGACCGGGGAGGACGGGACCGATATTTATGATGAAGACCTGGACGCGAAGATCAGGGAGGCTATCGATCAGCACGATTTTCGCATGGGGGTTCGTTATCTTNNGTTTTTTTAAAGGCCTTGCGTGCGCTGAGTGACAGGGAACTCATTCGTTTTCATGTTCAATCCACCAACCAGGAGTATGCAGACCAGTTAAAAGATCATCCGCTGGGCAAGGATTTTAAGTTCCTGGCCTATGCCTATGAGCATGTCTGGTATGGAGAAAGGTCCTTGTCGGATGCTCAATTTGAAAGGTTAATGACGAATTTTCAGGATTTTTATAAAGCCGCCGATGGTGTTTAAAATATATAAATGGTTTGGAGTGCCGCTGGCCTTGCTGGTGCTAACGGGATGCCTGTCCGGCAATTACAGGCGGATGAACAAGCGGGTGACTTTATGGCGAAAAGACAAAATTCCTTACGGTACTTATTTCGCCTATGAGAACCTGAAATTCATCTTTCCGGATTCACGGATAACGGTCAATGAGAGCGCTCCCTCCTCTTATGCTTTCGATGCCGTGCCCGATGAGAGCTATAAAGAGATCGTGTCCGGCGATCGTCACAAAAAGGCATATATCATCATAGCGCCCGCAATTACTCCCGACCAGGCCGAATGGAACGCGATCATGGATTTCGTGGGGAAAGGGAATCATGTATTCANNTCATTTCTTCCCTGTATTTCGGCGATTCGGTGCTCAGCAGCCTGAAGATCACCTTAAGTAAAGACGACGCCGCTTTTAATACCAGGGATTCCCTGCAGGTAAGTGTGAAAAACCCTGTTACGAGCGATTCCCTGTTCTTTCAATACCCGGGTATCGGGATGGGGTCCTATGCCGTTACGATGGATTCTCAGTATACGACCATCCTGGGCAGGGATGGGAAGGGCCGGGCTAATTTCGTAAGATTCACCTATAAAGGCGGAGGCTCCCTTTGCCTGCATTTCGCGCCCATGGCGTTATCGAATTTTTTCCTCCTTTACAAAGACAACCATATTTATTACGAGAATGTATTATCCTATCTTCCGTCTTCCGTGAAGGAAGTGAAATGGGACGAATACTTTCGCTACCATAAGCGGAAGGATTTTTCGACCTTGCGATATATCCTGGGCATCCGGTCCTTACGCTGGGCCCTCTTGCTGGTATTGCTTCTTTTCCTGCTTATCTATTTATTCGAGTCCAAGCGCAGGCAGCGGCTCATACCGGTGATAGCTCCCTTGCGTAACAGCTCCCTGGATTTTGTAAAAACGATCGGTCGTCTGTATTACCAGCGCAGGGATAATCAGAACCTGGCTTTAAAAATGGCGGTTCATTTCCTGGACCATGTCAGGGTGAGGTATCATTTGCAGACATCCCTGCTGGATGATGAATTTGTGGACCGGCTATCCTATAAAAGCGGTGTTGCCAAACGGCAGTTGGAGGATATTGTAACATCGATAAAAAATATCCAGGAAGGAGGGATGGTCAGTGACGAATACCTGCTGACCTTTAACCGGAAAATGGAAGAATTCTATAAACACGAATAGTAGACGAGAATGAGAAACGCGAATAAGAACACGAATAATAAAAATGAATAATATGGATGAAGACTTATTTCAACAAAAAACGGATCTGAACGGGTTGCAACAGGCGATCGATCAACTGAAGCGTGAGATCGGGAAAGTGATAGTGGGACAGGAGAAGATGATCGAATTATTGTTGGCCGGTATATTAGCCGACGGGCATATCCTGATAGAAGGGGTTCCCGGGGTTGCCAAGACTCTTACCGCTAAATTACTCAGCAAAGCCATATCGACCGGGTTTTCGCGCATTCAGTTCACG
>PLXD01000290.1 GCA_003151295.1 Chitinophagaceae bacterium
AATTATACGATATGACAGGCCAACTGGTCCTTGAAAAAACCACTTCCCAGGATAGCTTCCCCCTTGACATTCAAGGGCTCAGACCGGGCATGTATATTTTAAAGCTCTATGACGGGTATGCAGAAACGATCATTACTAAAAAAATTATTATCTTCTGACGAATTATACACTAACTCACGGCCGGGGTCGCATAACTCAATGAAGGATCAACGAAAACGTTTTCGGGAGGGCAAATAGCCCCTTTAACGAAATATTGGATTGGGCCAAGAGTTTTTAGAGGGCAAACGTTCTTTAAAAACGTTTTTTTCTTATATTCGAAGTGAATGTATTTGTAAAATGGGTTTAGGTCATCATTTCACCTCCTGCTGGTATCTTCTGAATTAATCGGCAATTTTGTAACGGTAAGATTCATCCGACCAGTAAAAGGCAAAAATTATCGGATGAAAGATATATTTGATTTTTTTTCAAAATTATTCGATCCTTCCGACTGGCCGCCGCGCTGGCATTCCGGAAAATGGAGTGAATTTCACGGCTGGCTTTACATAATAAGCGATCTTTTGATCTGGAGCGCCTATTTAGCTATTCCGCTTATAATAGTCCGTTTCATCATTCAAAAGAAGCAGCGGCAACAGTTTACAAAATTATACTTTTTATTTGCAGCATTTATATTGGCCTGTGGGGCTACGCATTTCCTGGATGCGGTAACTTTCTGGATACCTGTTTATCGTCTTAGCGCTTTAATGCGGGCTGTGACGGCAATTGTTAGCTGCCTTACGGTTTTTAGCCTGATCAGGCTGCTGCCCTATGCTTCCCCTTTAAAAGATCCGCTGCTGCTTGAGGCGGAGATCGAAATGCGTAAAAATGCCGATACACAATTGCAATTGAGAAACCAGCAGTTGGAAGAAAGCAGGCATACATTCAAGAACGCGTTTGATTATTCCTCCATCGGCATGGCGCTCGTAAGTCCGGAAGGCAGGTGGCTCGATGTAAACCATGCCGTTTGCCATATGTTCGGCTATACGAAAGAAGAACTGCTGCAGCTCAGTTTCCAGGATATTACTCATCCCGCCGACCTGGCCGTCGACCTTGTCTATGTCAACCAGCTTATCAACCGGGAAAAGGAAACCTACCGGATGGAGAAAAGATATTATGCAAAAGACGGACGGATAGTATGGACCCTCCTTTCCGTATCGCTTGTATGGAAGGATGACAGGCCTGCCTATTTTATCTCGCAGATAGTGGACATAACTGCCAATAAACAGCTCCTGGACGAAGTGGAAAGAAAGAATATCGAACTGCAGAATGCCAATAGCGGGCTTCAAACCCATATCGCCCAGATAAGTGAATTCAACAGGATCATCGGGCATAACCTGAGAGGGCCGGCTTCTTCCCTGGTAAATATTGCGGATTATCTTGAAAAAAATGAAGATGAAGAAGACAGGAATTTTCTTATCTCCCGGGTAAAAGGCACGTCTTTATTGATCATCAATACCCTTAACGACCTGAAAGAGTTTCTTGAGATACAGCTTAACCAGGAGCGGCAGTTCTTCCCGGTTGCTTTTAAAGATGCGCTCAATAACTGCATGAGGATGCTGGAGGAATCATTTAAAGCAACAGACCCTATTATTAATGTTTCATTCAATGTTAAGGAAGTTACGATCCCTAAAGTTTACCTGGAAAGCATCTTTTACAACCTGCTCAGCAACGCAATGAAGTACCGGGATATTTTAACACCGCTTGTGATCGATATAGAAACCAGTTATGAAGGTGAATTTGTTTTATTGACGATAAAAGACAATGGCATTGGAATTGATATGGATAAGTATGGCATGGAAATATTTAAATACAAGAAGATATTTCACAAAGGATATGAGAGTAATGGGGTGGGGCTGTTTTTGACGAGGACACAGGTAGAGGCCTTTAATGGAAGGATTGAAATGGAAAGCCGGGTGAATCAGGGAACTGTTTTGCGTATTTTTTTTCAAAAGGGTAAATTATGACTTATCGATTAAATACAGCGGGAATTATCGATGACGACGAGATCTATCAATTGGTTATGAAAAGAACGATCGAGCAGTCGGGTAGGGTTAAATCAATCCTCCAGTTTTACGATGGCGAAGAAGCCATTTATTATTTTAAGGAGAAGCGTGAAATTACGGAGGTTCTACCCGAACTGATCCTGCTGGATATTAATATGCCTTATATGGATGGCTGGCAATTTCTGGATGAGTTCGTGAAGATTGAGTTTAAAAAAGATTATAAGCCGACCATTTTTATTGTCACTTCCTCGTCTACGGCCGAAGAAATAAACAAGGCAAAGCAATATAGCATCGTGTCGGGGTATCATATAAAACCCATTACGAAGGATAAATTCGCCGAAATGATGCAGTCTATCATCCATACGGCCTGATCCGGGTACTTATCGTAACCGATCTTCAACGGCAGGCCTGCCCAGTTCGGTCTGTATTATCCCATCGTGTTACCCGATATTGCCTACCATGCCAGCGGGATCGACCCACTCGTCGAATTGTTCGGACGTGGTATAACCCAGTTTCACGGCCATTTCTTTTAAGGTGGTGCCTTCCTTATGCGCCTTCTGGGCGATCTCTGCAGCCTTGTAATAGCCGATCTTCGTATTCAGGGCGGTGACCAGCATGAGGGAGTTGTCCACGTGTTTTTTTATATTGGCTTCGATGGGCTCGATACCCGAGGCACATCTATCATTAAAACTTACGCAGCCGTCGCCGATCAGCCGGGCGCTGTGCAGGAAATTATAGATCATGACGGGTTTGAAGACGTTCAATTCGAAATGACCGGTTGCCCCGCCGATATTGATGGCGACATCGTTACCCAGCACCTGGGCGACGATCATCGTCAGGGCCTCGCATTGGGTGGGATTGACCTTACCCGGCATGATCGAGGAGCCCGGTTCATTCTCGGGGATATGTATTTCGCCGATGCCGCTTCGTGGCCCGGAGGATAACATTCGAATGTCGTTGGCAATCTTCATGAGACTGACAGCAACAGTCTTGAATGAACCAGAAGCATCCACAACTTCATCCAGAGTACTTTGAGCCTGAAAATGATTGGATGTCTCCTTAACTATGACTCCAGTCATATTGGAAATTTTTTCCAAAACCTTCTTAGCAAAGTCAGGACGAGTATTTATGCCT
>PLXD01000330.1 GCA_003151295.1 Chitinophagaceae bacterium
TTGCCACTATGGGCCATGTCTGTTTCAAACCCTTTTCTTTGCAGAAAACGGGATAGCAAGCTACACATATCCATATCGTCATCAATGATCAGAATTCGCTTCATACCAGAGTAGTTTCGTATTTAAAGTTACTGCAAAAAATGTAGAAAAGGGGTTCGACCAATTATTTGCATGGTATATATGTAAAACATCTTGCCAAAAAATTAATAGGATACCAGCATGTGATGACAATAATTCACCGGGAAAATAACTCCCCGAAATGGGGAAAATCATCCACGGTATTATTCCCGCATCCATTATCCTTTCGATAGTAAGAGGGGTAACGATCGATTTGGCCGGAAGAGCAGGGTACAAATTGTATGGCAAAAAAATTGTAACTATAGTATGAAAGAATTGAGGAATTTTTAATTTATAGGTCAAGTGGAAATAAATAGCATGAATAAAATTTCTAAAATTTTAATCGTAGATGATGAATTGGATATTTGTTATTTACTAAGCGGGATGTTGAAGAGACGAAACTTTAGTCCGGGTTTTGTCAATACGCTCTCAGATGCGGTGATTGCCTTGCGTAATGACACGCCTTCCCTGATGTTCCTGGATAATCATCTTCCGGACGGATTCGGTCAGGATTTCATTCCTTATATAAAGAAGAACTACCCGAAAGTTAAAATTGTAATGATCACCGCTCATGATAGCGCCCAGGATAGAAATACCGCTTATGCGGGAGGCGTGGATCTTTTTATCGGTAAGCCTCTTAATAGCGAATTGATCGATGAAGCCATCGACAAACTCGTCGGTCAGCTAAATGCCTGATTCAATCATAGACTTGATACTTAGTGATAGACTTCATACAAAATCCAGGGTGATCATAAAAGAGGCCCCTTTCCCCTCCATTCCCGACAGTTTTCAATCCTTTAATCTTGTTTTTTAACATTTCCATTGCGGATGGATTAAACCGTAGGATTTTTTCCCCGGTTGACCCCATTTTTCCCCGGTTCCGGGCCATAGCCCCCTAGTATTTCGGGGTAAAAAAAATGGTACGACAGTTGTTGATAATATAATGATCATTCATGAGAAGGAATATACAGTAAAAGATATGATTTGTTTATAGAGGAGAGGTTCGATTTTAGGGTTTAGGGGTTGAGAAGAGGCTGTAACATAAGGACAGCCTCTCTCTTTTTAATACTCCGCCTCAATTCCGCAAAAAAGGAACACTGCCGAAAGACAGGAGAGCGGATCGGTTCTTTCCTCAACCTGTGGAATTTTTTTCTCATTCAATTCGCTTCTCCTGTTTTTCATTTTATCGGGAAAAACAGGAGAAGTGCCTGTTAATAAGGCCCGCGGAGGAATAGGCTAATGAAACGAAAAGCTGGCAGGAATTTTTAAGGATATATAAGTAAGGATATAAGTTAGTATATAATAAAGATGATTAATAAATATTTAAAATTAAATGTATGAACAATTCAAAGTTATTGATAGGTTTTCTGGTCGGAGCGGCCGTAGGCAGCGCACTGGGTGTCTTATTTGCTCCTGATAAGGGTGAAGAGACCCGGAAGAAGATTGCAAAAAAAGGAAATGACGTCTCCGACGCCGTTAAGGACAAATTTAATGAGTTTGTGGATGGGGTTAAGGACAGTTTCGCTTCATCGGGTTATTCCCAACCCAATTAAGTCATTAGCTCTGCTAACCAGGTAAAATCGCCATATGCAAAAACAGGAACAGGATATAGAAGAATTGCTGATAGAGGCGGGTGATTATCTCGAAACCAGGATCGAGCTGTGGAAACTAAAAACGGTAGACTCCATTTCCGAATTGTTTTCTGCCCTGGTTTCCCGGTTGGTCTTGATTTCGCTGTTTGCTCTTTTTATAGTGACGGTTAATATAGGCCTGGCTCTGCTCATAGGGCATTGGTTGGATAATGATTTCTACGGTTTTTTTATAATCGGGGGATTGTACGGTATTGCCGCACTGATTTGTTATTTGAACCGGGATCTCTGGATCAAAGGGCCCGTTGGCAATATGATCATACGGAAAATATTAAAGCGAGGCATCAAAACAAAAGTCAGGTCATTGGAATAAAAGCAATGACATTGAAATGAAGGAAATCAAAGTTTGGATATTGGAATAAAGGCAAGGTCATCGGAATAAATGAATGATCAATTTATAAAATTATTATCATGGTCAAAATTACGACTGTGGAACAACTTAGGATCGCGATCGCGGAACTGGAAAATGACACCCGTCAAAAAGAGAAGTCCATCCGCAAGGGCATCACTCTTACCGTAGATAGTCTCCGGCCCTATAATCTTATAAAAAGCCTGTTTGGCAGCTTCTTTAACGGAATGGAGTCCTACCAAGCCATTTTGCCATATACTCCCTTAAAAGGTAATTTAAAGGCCGGCCTCGTCCAGACGGCCGTTGCCTTCGGGACCAGTTTGCTTGTTCGTAAATTCTTGCGTAAAAAATCTTAACTCATTTCATTTTTCCATCTGCATACTGATTGGTGATCTTTGTATTTTATAGCTACAAGCTATGGAACACCTGCAAACCATTCATGATTTCGGTGGTTTCCCCAGGCTCTCTTCGACGTGGAGGACCCGGCACCGGGCGATCCGGAATTGGCGAAGGAAGCTGCGGCCATGGTGAATCATAAAGGGTGGCCAATATCATTACGATCTGGCCAGCGAGTTATCCGCTGTAAGAAAAAAGGCATATTGGTCATCGGTAGTGGCAATATGGTACATAATTTGAGGCTGATGTCCTGGGAAATGATTTCTTTAACGATAAATCAGTGGCCGGTTCACTAACCATGACATCGGTTAAGATCAGTTAGATTACTGTTTCCTGTGATCAACCTAAAACCATCTATTCGGAAATTGTCCATCATCCCGGATTGGATGTTAATTGATTGGGGTAACCCCAACACATCAAGAGCGAGGTAATGTAGGCGGTTTTCCCGATCGGTACATTACCTTTTTGATTTTTAGGAAAATGAGTAATGAATAGCTCCTTGCTTCAAACACTCCCTTAGACCTTAACATATTCATTTAATTTATGCAACTCCAGGATGGTCGTCCTGCCGTCATTGCTTTCCCGGTACATGGGTACGAATTTTCCGTTGAACCTGATTTCGTCATAGGTATAGGAAGTTCGTTGTTGTACGACATTGGAGTAGACATCGTCGAAGCCCCGGATCAGGACATATATTTCTACGTCGGCGGCCTTCATATCCTCGGAACTGAAGCCCGCCAGGGGGCTTGCCTCATTGATGGGATGCACGACGGTCCAGTNNAAGACTTTCCACCCGGTTGCGTTCCAGGTCCAGGTCATAATATTTGTAGACGTTCTCTCCATTCTCCAACACCTGCAGTCCGATATTCACCCGGATCTCCACATTGGTCAGGGTATGTTTTTCCTTGTAGGAGGCAAAGCGGAATAGTAGTCCCGTTCCTTCCTTATAGGGGCCGATCAGGGCATGATCGCTGAACTTCAGGTAAGCGCGCGGCCTGGAGAATCGCCCGAAGATAAGACCAGTGGCGAGGGCAAAAGAGAGGAACCCGGTCATGGCCTCGATGGAAGCCATGAAATTCGCTCCGTCCCCGATGGGGTTCACCCGGCCGTATCCGACGGTGGTAAAGGTCTCCGTACTGAAGAAATAGACTTCCTTGATCTTTTCCCAGGAGGTCAGTCCGGGTGCTCCCTGTATCTGATCTGTGCCGATCAGCAGGTAAACGCCTGTATAGACCAGGTTTATTACAAAATAAAAGAGAAGGATCAGGGAGATGAATTTCCAGCGGGGCAAGGTCAGCATGCTATGGTAGATGCTGAAGCGTTTCAGGAAGGGGAGTCCTTCCTTACGAAGGTTAAAGGTGCCATCCTTGTTGATGAACCGGCCGCCATAGCTGCTGGCGTTGTTTCCAAAGCCGGTATCGTTATTCGTCTTTAAAAAAGGGTTGATCCTTTTATGCAGGGCCATGGTTACTTCTATTTTGAAAGGCAAATCTAATTCCTCTTTGTTAGATTCGGATAATTTATACGGGAACCGTTACCGGCCGGCTCAGACCAATGTCTCCTATCAGATCAATGCCTCATATAGGATCTCTACCGGGTGCAGGGCTTTTCTGCCGGCGCCGTCTTTTATCTGGTGCCTGCAACTGGTGCCGGGCGCGGCAATGATCACTTCTTTGCCCTGTGCTCTCACCGCCGGCAGTAGTACCAGTTCTCCGATCTTCATCGACAGGTCATAATGCTCTTTTTCATAACCGAAGGAGCCTGCCATACCGCAGCAGCCGGAAGGGATGGTCTCTACCGTATAATTCTTCGGCAGCGATAGCAGTTTTACCGAAGGAGCAACCGAGGAAATGGCTTTTTGCTGGCAGTGTCCGTGCAATCTTATGGATCTTTTTTCATCCGTGAACTGATCGGCGCGGATATTGCCTTTCTCTATTTCCCGGGCGATGAACTCGTCGATGAGAAATGTGTTTTTAGCCAGTTTGCGGGCCTTTTCCAGCCGGCTGTCATCGGCAAGATCCGGATATTCGTCCCGGAAGCAGAGGATGGCGGAGGGTTCGATGCCGATCAGCGGATTTTCTGCCGTTATCAATGGGCTAAGCTGGTCGATATTCTTCCAGGCGATCTGTTGCGCATGCCGGATC
>PLXD01000301.1 GCA_003151295.1 Chitinophagaceae bacterium
ATCGCTTTGATTTCAACCAGGTCGCCCAGGTCAGGCATACGGATCCTATAATTGCCGCCGTACATCCCTCCATCCAGATCCTTGTCAAATACCCGGACAGCAACCAGGTTTTCCCGATCCCAGAATATACGCGGGTCGTTGACGGGCAGGGAATAGGAACGCTGAGCGTTATAAAAGCCCTTCCTGATATCGTCGCCCAAGCCTGCATTCCTGCCAATTAAATATCCGTTTAAGTAAAACTCGTCTCCGTCGTCAATTTTACCCAGGTCAAACCGCAGGTTCTCCTTGAAGCAGGCACTGTCCCTGAGGTAGGAAGGGATTACGATGTGCAGGCGATACCAAGCGAATCCGTCATAATGCGCATAACCCTGGGACTCCCAGTATTCACCGACGGAAATGGGCGTCCAGCCTTTGTCATTATAAGCGGGAGAGGACCATTCTGGTTGGTCGCCTGTTTTAAATTTCCAGCCCGATCTTATGGAAATATCCTGTGCCTGAAGATGCAGGGCACCAAACAGCAATCCGATGACCCATATTTTTCTCATATCAGGATAAATTTAATGCATTATTATTTAAACCAAATTTCTTCAGTAAAAAGCGCGGGTATCTTTGTTTGGCCAGACAAATACGACATACAGTGAAACAAGCACCACCACAAGCTAAAGTTGGCTCATCCAGGATAATTGAAAATCAAACAAGATATTATTGCGCTGAGATTGACTATTTCAACCCACGGATTTCTTTCAAGAATTCTTACTATGAACAGGTTAAGGTCTACAATGGTCATGTAGCTAGCATACACTTTAAGAATGGTGGCCGGTTAGGAGTAACGCATTTTGTATCAAATGAGCATCTGTTACATGATACCACCACCATTATTTCTGATCGGGGATAAAAAGTTAGTAGCTGATAAAAGGAGAGTCCAAAAAGAGGAAATAAGTGTGTAACTAGGTGTGTAATTCTAAAAAACCTATACAGCATATTGATTATTAATCAATAGCAAAAAAAGGAGTGGTCCCGACAGGAATCGAACCTGNNTCTATCCATTGAACTACGGGACCTGCTGTTTGGGCGGCAAAAATAATACATTCCGGTTTATCCGCCTTACATTTCCTCCATGATAATTCCTTAATTTGTACCCTCAATCGATCTGGCATGAAAAAAATGAACCTTTATTCGCATTCCAAGCCCCCGATCCGCCGGATCATTCCGGTTCTGTTTGTCCTGGCTGCCTTTTGCGCCCTACCTGCCCGCGCCCAGGGCCCGTATTTCAACCATACTACCGTGTATGTTACAGACTTGCAGAAAAGCACGGATTTCTATGAGAAAAGAATCCAACTGAAGAAAATATCGGAACCCTTTCATGACGGCAAGCATGTCTGGTTCAGCCTCGGCAACCATGGCCAGCTCCATGTCGTATCCGGCGCCAAAGAAGTCAGTCCCCATGACATCAATATTCACCTGGCTTTCAGTATACATCCCCTGGAGCCCTTTCTGAAACACCTTGACGAAGCAGGTATAAAATACGGCAACTGGGCCGGGGATAGTAAATCGCCCCAGGTAAGGCCAGATGGCATCAAACAGGTATACCTCCAGGATCCCGATGGCTACTGGCTTGAGATCAATGACGACAACTTCTGAGACCAGGCCTTAATTCCGGTAAGGTGCCTTAATTCAGTGACGGCGCCTTAATTACCCGGGAATTGCCTCCATAGTCCTATCTTTGCAGCCCTATAAAGAAAGATTATGAAGTTTTATAACCTTGTCATTAAATATCGTCCCTATATAGCCATTGTTGTGCTGGCCTTAGCCATCCTGACAAATATCTATGCCGGCTTCTGGCCCTCTTTCCTCCTTTACCTGATCGCCGTCATCCTCATCTTCAGCTATTTCTTTTTCGGCCCCCTGCGCCTGATACAGGAATACATGGAGACCGGTGATATGGATGGAGCCGAAAAAGTGTTGAATTCAATAAAATACCCCAACCTGCTATACAAACCGATCCGCTCCGTATACTATACGCTGAAAGGGAATATAGCCATGATGAAACAGGACTTCGCCGGTGCTGAAAAGAATATGAAAAAAGGCCTGGACCTGGGAATGCCGATGAAGGAAGCGGAAGGAGCCAGCCTCCTGCAGATGGGCATGCTGTCCATGCAGAAAAACGACATTCGACAGGCTGAAAGCTATATCCGCCAGTCTCTCCGTAAAGGGTTACCCGATAAAGAGAACCAGGCGGCCGCCTACCTGCAGCTATGCTCCATTATGATGACAAAACGCGAATTCCGGGCCGCCAAGGAGTTCTTCCGCAAGGCCAAATCACTCAAAGCCACCACTCCGCAGATCGTTGACCAGATCAAACAGATCGAAAAATATATTTCAAGGATCCCGGGCTAGACAGATAAAGCCAACCCGGATAAAGAATAGAAGATCAGTTATGAAGGGGATGCCCCGATTCATCGGTGGCGCAGGTCACCATTTGTTTCAGAATACGAAAGGACAGGTTGTTCTTTTCGAGAAAATCGAAGGAGCCGTATTTTACCAGGATCTCCTTTGTATTCAATCCTTTCTGGCTTGAGAAAAGGATCACATAAGCTTCTGAATTGATAAGGCGCACCTGCAGCAGCGTATCAAGGCCATTCATCTCCCCGTCCAGGTTATAATCCATTACAATGACGGAGGGATTCCTGTGAAGGTCCATCAGGCAGGATTCCCCATTTGTATAAAAGAAGATATCGCCGCCTATTGATTCGAGTTCTTTGGCGATAAGGTGTTGATAGAAAAGATTGTCTTCCACAACAAAAATGATCGGGCTGTTTTTCAATTCCATACTGAATTAGTATAAGTACCTTACTAAATCATGAAAATGATGCCAGAAAATTTTAAAGTCTAAATCGCTGATTGTCAATTAATTGAAACTTATTGCGAATTCCAGCGCTTCCCCGGTTGGGAATTAAAAATTATATTGGGAACCTGGCGAAAGAGCATTTGCGGCTAGCATATCCGGCCGGCTATTTAAAGAATCTCCACCTGCAACTGCTCGATACAATGATTGATAACCCTCTCAATCTTTTGAACGAGGGGGGGAATCTGATCCAGGAATTCCTGCTGTTTGGCATTGGCTTCTACGGTCCTGATATCCTGCCTGATCGACTGAATGCCCATCGAATCCACCGTAGACTTCAGTTTATGGGCCATCTTGCCCACCTGTTCCCAATTCTCCGATTGCAGGCCCTTATTTAATTCCTGTACGTTCTGCGGGACCGTCTCGATGAAAAGGGCCACCATTTTTTTAATGAAGCCCTCATCTCCGCCGGATACGGATTTCACCATCGTAAGATCATATAGTTTACCTTCGGCTATAAACATGTTAGTATCCGTTTTTTTATTTATTGATGATCCGTTTTTCGATTTATCCGGCGCTGTTACCATGGAATCCCCGTTGCGCAGGTTGCGGGAAATGACCATGAATAATTTGACTTCGTCAAAAGGCTTGGCCAGGTAGTCGTTCATACCCGCAGATATATATTTTTCACTATCCCCTTTAAGAGCATTCGCAGTTAGCGCGATGATGGGGATCGATGATTTTACGGGATCGGGTAATAGCCGGATATGCTGTGTGGCTTCAATGCCATCCATCTCGGGCATCTGAACA
>PLXD01000258.1 GCA_003151295.1 Chitinophagaceae bacterium
AACTATCTGAATCCTCCGGAAGGAGCAAGGGCCGTGGACGTAGCCTGTGGCAAAGGGAGGCACGCCCGGATCCTGGCTGAAAAAGGCTTCGACGTGACGGGTATCGACCTTGCCCCAAACAGCATAGCCTATGCCCGAAGGTTCGAGAATGAAAATCTCCATTTCTTCCTGCACGATATGCGACAGTCCTTCCGGATCAACTATTTCGATTATGCTTTTAATTTCTTCACCAGCTTCGGCTATTTCAGAACGGAGAGGGAGCATTATAACGTGATCCGGACGATCAGCCACGCCCTGAAAAACCAGGGCATCCTTGTATTGGACTACCTGAACGTGCATTATGCGGAAGACCATCTGGTACACCACTCTGAGAAAAGGATCGGCGGGATCACCTATTACCTGACCAAATGGTTTGACGAAACCCACTTCTATAAAAAAATAGTGATCGAAGACGAACAGTTGAAAGAACCCCTGGAATACATGGAAAAGGTGGCCAAATTTTCACCCGGCGATTTCAATGACATGTTCTCCTTTCACGGGCTTCAGATACAAGAAATCTTCGGGGACTATGAATTGGGACCCTATGATATCAATCGCTCACCGAGGCTGCTGCTGGTGGCCAGGAAAGTCGGGAAATAGCTATTTTTCCACCACCATCACCAGTTTCGGCCTTTCTTCCACATCGACACGTACGATACCGTTCTCGATTACCCGGGTAGTCTGCCTGCCGGTAGGGGAATCATCGGAGAAATAGATCTCTTCGGCATTCCCGGAGTAAGGCCGGCCGTCTAGTTTCAGTGGATATTGACTGGCATGGGTTCCGTTGCGGGTCGGGCAGTAAATAAAATAGGCGACCGAATCAGGTGAGGAGACATGCCGGTATTTATAGATCCAGACATCCCCTTTCTCCCGCAGGATCGCATCAGGCACAAAATTCCCCAGCCGGTTCACAAAAGTGCTGATATAATACCAACCGGGATAGTATTTCACATTCTTGCTGGAGAATACGCGCATGACCCCGCTGGTCAGGTAGATGCGCGGGTCATTCTCGTCGTCATAGTCTCTCAGCCAGTAAAGGACATACCGGTCGAATCCGGAGAAGGCGGTGGCATTGATGGAACGCAGGATAAGGATACCCTGGCTCTGAGCAGCCGTGGATCCCGGTAAGAGCGGCGCTGCCTGCATGGATCCCCTGCCTTTGTCATATCCGTTTTCCCCCAGTATGCATTCCACACCCGGCTCCATGCGATAAGTAAAATCCCGGACCCTTGTCAGCTTCCACCGTAACGAATCTTCTTCAGGGGTGATGGCTTCGTGGCCGTTATTCGAATAATGATGGTACTGGATTCCCCCTTGCCAGAGGAAAGCCTTGTCATTTCGCAGGGTATTGCAAAGAAACCGGTAGACCTTGATCCGGTTCGTATCAAGGCCGATCACGCCGCTCGTCATCAGATCGCTGCCCGGATCCGCCTTTTTGATCCCGGCCCTGTTGCCGATGGCACCTTCGGCGCCGTCATAATCGGCCGAGCTCTGCGCAAAATATTCCATCGGCGAACAGTATTTATCCCCCACCCACCAGGCATCCTCTTCGTTGCCGTTCTCATAGAGGGACATGGATCCCAATCCCGAACGACGCGGACTATGAGATAAGGAGAGCAAATTGGTATCTACCCGGGTATTCCCGAAAAACGCGGCCAGGTGCCACATCATACCCGCGTGACGGGCATAGCTTAAGGGATCTTCGGAATTCATGCCGGGCCTTGTAACCGGCCGGTCTTTGTCGGTGAATCCCTTCCTCGCCATCGCCAGAGAAGGCCCGCGTACGCTATACCATGTCCTGGCGCCGTTCGCTCTGCGGAGCCCGTCCATAAAATAGCTATATTCCCGCAGGCCGGTATTCCAGAAACCGAAATGCCGGAGGTCAATCCTGTTGTTCGGATAGTCATTAACGGTATCATTATCGAAATAAGCCGCAAAAGTATAAACACGGTTATAATAAAAAGGCCGGACCCATTCCGGTTCAGCCTCGCTGAAATAATTGGCGCCGAGGAACTCTTTCATACTTTTTTTGGGTAGCCGCAAGCCACTATACACGGTCGGGGACGGCTGGGGAATCTTACCATATGGACAACCATATAAGACCATTTCCGTGAGTTTGGTTTCAAAACTGCTGAAACGGATCATGATGTATTGCGCACTATCGTCGAGGGAAAAACGCCTCCATCCCCATTGTGCGGGGTCTCCCCTGGTCGTGAAAGCCGCCCGTTGGTTCCAGTGCTTCATAGTGCCGGTATAGATCCATACACTGTCAGAAGAATAAGACCTGTCGTAGACATATACCTCCGAAAGTTTATAAGGCGTCTGCAAGTCGGTAACGATACGGCTGCCTTTGTTGAGCGGGAAATAGATCTCTTTATGGAGACCCGGTTGGGGATCGGTAACGGGAATATATGCAGATGCCGCCGACACAGCCTTATTGTCCTCCCGCGGATCGACATAGGCGTTCTCATCGAAAAGATTAAAAGGGTCTCCCTTGCCCTCATCCGCGTAGCCTGACAGGTCGTATACATAATACTTATTGATCGCCGTTATCTTTTGGGGGCCTTTACAGGAGTTGGCTTCGGCCTGCCCTGCCGGTGCCATTCGACCGGAATTGCTATTACTGCACGCCGGAAAGAAAAGTACGGGCATGAAGAACAAAGAGAGTTGAAAGAATAGTCTTAAAAACATGGCGGCCGCTATTATATATTAAAGCACGTTATTTCTTATTTTTAAGCAACATATACTTCGCCGTTTCATAAATGCCCTCCGCCAACTGTTGCATGCCTTCCTTCACAGGACCATGCGCATCCAAAGCGGATACAGAATCGTTGTTCAGCACCGATGCCATTTCCTCCTTGCCCGTTTTAAATTGCTTCCGGTAGAAATAACCGCCTTTGATCAGGCCGATATAGAACCCGTCGGGATCGTAGATAAAAGAAAAAGCCTTCCCTGTATAGCTGGCGGTATCCAACAGGTCCCTTCCGAGCGCGGTATTGCGATAAGGAATACTACAGAGACCGGCCAGTGTCGGCAATACGTCCACCTGCGAACAAAGGGCAGTCATCCTCCGGGGAGGAATCAATGCGGGCGAATAAATGAGCAGCGGGACGTGTTCCATGGTCAGGCGCTCATCGGTCCAGGCCTTAGGGAACATCGCACCGGCATCTCCCGCGATACCATGATCGCCGATGAAAAGGAAGACAGTGTTCCTGAAATATTTCTCCTTCGAAGCTGCCTCTATGAATTTGCGATAGCAGAAATCGGTATAACGAAAAGCATTCATTTCGGCATCGCTTTCGAAACCGAATTTCAGCAACGAGTCCTTTGGAGCGGTCGCCGGCTGAAATTCCTGCTGATCTTCCTTCGGAATGGTATAGGGACGGTGGTTATCGGCCGTCTGGATAATGGCAAAAAAAGGCTTGTCCTGTTCCCGCAGTCTTTTGTTCGCTTCCAGGAATAGGTTCTTATCGCTGATTCCCCAGACATCTATTTTAGGGGCGTCATAATCCTGCTGTTCGAAGAGATGAAGTCCTTTGATATTGTTGGTGAGCAGACCGCGAATATTGGCCCAGCTGGTGCTTCCACCCAGAAAATAGAATTTATCATACCCTTCAAAGCTATTTATGATGGTCCGCTGATCGACCGCAGCCGGATTGCGGCTGGAAGTGGTCGTGTTCACCTCCACATCGGGAATACCGGTGATCACGGCCCAAACACCCCTTGCCGTTCCATAGCTGGGCGTAAAGCAATGATCGAAAAAGAGGCCCTGGTTGCAAAGCCCGTTAAAAAAGGGAGTGGTATTGAGGGGGTTCCCCCACATGGAACTCTTATAAGCACTGAAAGATTCGCAGATAACGACCACGACATTAGGCCGGGTCGTCAATGCTCCCGCACGGACAGGAAAATCCCTCCCGAAATCCGTATCCAGCGAGTCCCTGGTGGCAAACCCATAATAAGGCGCCAGCGCCGGGAGTGACTTCTTTATCTTAGCCTCGCTGTAACCGCTGTGCCGGAATTTCAGGCTACTGAAAAAAGATTCCAATGGATTCAGCGCCACGGCAGCCTTATAATCGCTTCCCAACGCGAAGGCATCGCTCCATCGAAGAGGATATTGCCCGATCCGACCGAATATGCCCAGGCCCAGCAATAAAAAGCTCACAATAAAATATACGATCCTGCTGCGACGGGTCACAACCTCCCCGGGAGCTTTCCGGATCCTGTTATAAATCATTTTCACCAGCCACTGTATCAACCAGGAACCTATTACCATCAGCAAAATGATGCGAAGAACGGGATAGGTCTGCCAGACCATGTTTGCCGAGATCCCGGTATCGGCCAGGTAATTCAGCACACTGGCGCTCAACCGCTGTGACAGATAACTATAATGTGCAAAATCCACTGCATAGAAGAATGCCAGCAGAAAAGCAGTCAGCCCGGTCACAAATAAGGCCATTCTCCGTCCTCCATTGGTTTTAAAAGGATCCAGGAAGGGCAGGCTGCCCGCTAACAGCAATAAGACCAATACAATAGAAATAAATTGTATATCAAACCGGCACCCCAATATAAAAGAAGGAAAAACACCCAAAAATGAATTTCCCTGGCTGCTAAAAACCAGGAAAAGTGCAATTCGCAGCAGGAACATAAGAAGTAAAAAAATAATCCCCGTTGCAAAAATCCATCGGATCAATTTAGGTACCTTTATCATAGTATAGCAAAAATAAGCGCTAAAATTAGAGCAATTATTTGAAACCATGATTTTACCTGAGATTGGCCAACCCGTCAGTTTTTTACAAAAGATTCTTTATTTCGATTATTGGTTGTTTATAAAGATCAACCAGGAATGGATAAGTCCCTTTTTTGATAGGGTGTTCCTATTCCTGCGGGAGCCGGATATATGGATCCCTTTTTATTTATTCTTATTGGTCTTTGTCACGTTGAATTTCGCCAGAAGAGGTTTATGGTGGGCCTCCTTTTTAGGACTGACCGCTATTCTCAGCGACCAGATCAGCAGCAACCTGATGAAAAGGCTCGTCTTCCGTTTACGCCCCTGCCAGGATCCCCAATGGGTAGAGAGTATAAGGGTGCTGGCAAAATACTGCCCGATCAGTTCCAGCTTCACCTCTTCGCATGCCTGTAATCATTTTGCCTTGGCCACCTTCCTCTTTCTAACTTTGGGGATTACCAGCCGTTGGTGGGCCTTGGCCTTCGTATGGGCTTTTCTTATCTCTTATGCCCAGGTATATGTAGGCGTTCATTACCCGGGCGATGTATTCAGCGGGGCTCTGCTGGGATGCGGAATAGGCTATTTTACAAGCCGGCTGTTCCTCAAACTGTTCGGGTCTTTCCCTTTACCAACCTACAATCATGGACATGCTTGAGATCATCATATTACTTTGCCTGATCTTTTTGAACGGCTTGTTCGTAATGGCCGAGATCGCGCTGGTCTCAGCCCGCAAAAGCCGACTGGAGAGCCTGGCCGATAAAGGTGACGAACAGGCGAAGTCGGCCCTCAACCTGGCGGAGAACCCGGAACTATTCCTGTCGACCGCACAGATCGGCATTACGCTGATCGCCATCCTGACCGGTTATTATTCCGGGGAGAAGTTCAGCGCCGACCTTAAGCCCTATATCGAAAAGATCCCTTTGCTGCGACCCTATGCCGGCGGTATTTCCACGGCCCTGATCCTGATCATCGTGACCCTGATATCCATCATATTCGGAGAATTGATACCGAAGCGGTTCGGCCTGCTGCGCGCGGAAAGGATCGCCCTGGTGGTAGCGGCGCCGGTGAGGTTCCTGTCTAAAGTGACCCACCCGATCGTCTGGCTGCTGAACAACAGCAGCAACCTGTTCTTCCGGTTCTTCAAAATCAAGCCTTCCCAGGAAGATAATGTCACCGAAGAAGAGATCAAGGCCATCATCAGCGAGGGTACGGAACAGGGTACGATCTAAGAGGCGGAGCAGGAAATAATAGAAAGGGTGTTCCACCTCGGGGACCGCAATATCACTTCGCTGATGACACACCGGAGCGATATCATCTGGTTCGACCTGAACGAAAATGAGGAAGCCATCAAAGAGAAAATCATCCGGGAACCGCATTCGGTCTACCCGATCTGCGACGGTCAGATCGATCATATAAAAGGAGTGGTCTCCATCAAAGACCTCTATGTCACGGATGATCTGACCTTATTTAAGGAGATTATGACGCCGGCCTTGTTCATACCGGAAAATAATTCGGCCTATGTGGTCCTGGAGAAATTCAAGCAGTCACGGATCCATTGCTGCTTTATCGTGGACGAATATGGCAGCATGCAGGGACTGATCACGCTGAACGATATCCTGGAGGCCCTGATCGGGGATATGCCGCAACCCGATGTGACCGATTACGAGATCCGGGAAAGAGAAGACGGCTCTTTTTTAGTGGATGCGCAGATCCCGTTTTACGACTTTCTATCCCATTTCTCACGCACCGAATGGATGAATGAAGGAGACCATGAATTCGATACGCTGGCAGGCTTTATCCTGAATGAACTGGAGCATATCCCGGTGACCGGTGAAAAATCAGAGTGGAGGGGCTTCACTTTCGAGATCCTGGATATGGACGCCCAACGAATCGATAAAGTACTGGTGACCCTGTCCAGGGATGCGAGGGGGGAAGATTAGGTTGTGGCCTCTCACCACTCACGATAAGGGATCACCACTCGAATGAGATCCCCGTCTCCGGGTAGTCGAGCTTACCGCTCTTGCGTTCCCCTCCTACCGATACATGCATGATATTGATCTCTTTGTCGAAACCGTCATAAAGCAGGCTATTCGTAATCTCCATCTTTTTGACAGCCGGCACATTATTGACCTGAAAATAGCTCCAGGTGGCATCTTGTTCCTTTTCGCTGCCGACGAATTGAAGAACGACCGGCTTCCCGTCGACTTTGATCTGTACATTCTTCTCCACGTAGGCCGCAATATATCGATCACAGGCTTTTTTATCCTTCGGCGAAGAGAGATCGATCTTCACATGCAGGTTTTTCTCCAAGACCGCCTCAAAATCGCTTGTGAACAACTTACAGCTGATCTCCAGGGTCTTATCCTTCGCATTGTGATTGATCTCGGTTACGCTGACATAAAAGGGGTGAAAGATAGCCGGGGATTTCGGCGGGGCCTGCCGAACCGGGCCTCCTGTCGTGAAAACGAGGATTCCAGGTAACAGACATTTCGATAAAAACCATTTATACGATGAGATCGCCATTTAAAAACTATAATTTTCAGGATACAAAAGTCTGGATAATTTTGACAACCTGGACAATATGCAAGACTTCAAACTTTATTTCGGA
>PLXD01000336.1 GCA_003151295.1 Chitinophagaceae bacterium
CCGTCCGTCATCCTTCCGGCCTTGAGATCCTCGCTGAAACGCCAGATATCGCTGGTACTGATCTGGCGGCCTTTGTACCTGCCCGTGAGCATGGGACCTCCCGAGACGACAATGGTGGGGAGATCTACACTGCAGGCGCCCATTACAAGGGATGGAGTGGTCTTATCACAGCCGCAAAGGAGGACGACTCCGTCCAGCGGGTTGGCACGGATGGACTCTTCGGTATCCATGCTGACCAGATTGCGATAGAGCATAGCGGTGGGCTTCATCAGGGTCTCACCGAGTGACATGACGGGGAATTCCATGGGGTAACCTCCTGCTTCGAGCACTCCCCGTTTAACAGATTCCGCGAGTTCCCTGAAATGCGAGTTACACGGTGTTAGCTCGGACCATGTATTGCAGATGCCGATAATAGGCTTGCCTTCCAGTTCATGATCAGGAATACCTTGCTTTTTCGTCCAGGCGCGGTAAATAAAACCATCTTTCCCTTTTCTGCCAAACCATTTGCTACTTCTGAGCGATTGTTCCATATTCAGCGTTAAATTAAGTTCAGTAACCTTATTAATTCCATCAACTTTCTAAGTCCGGGTGTATTTTTTTAATTCACTACATTCTTTTAATTCACCACATTCTGCAGTTTCCCGGCCAGTCCGGCTGAAACGTTCTCAAAAGTCGTCTGCATCAATCTTTTTCTTGCCTCAAAGGTGGACCAAGCATTGTGCGGTGTGATCAGGCAGGCGGATGTGTCTAATAAAGGATTGGTCGCAGGCGGAGGTTCCTTCGACAAAACGTCGAGGGCGGCGCCGGCCAGCACCCCGCTGTTCAATGCATCGGCGAGATCGGCCTCATTGATGAGTTGCCCACGGGAAGTATTGATCAAATAGGCCGTCTTCTTCATACGGGAGAGCAATGCACGATCTACAAAACCCTGGTTATCAGGCCGCAGGGGGCAATGAAGGGATATCCAGTCGGCTTCTTCAAAGACAGTATTAAGGCTGACAGCCTTGGCCCATAACAGCTGGTCCGGTCGCGCACGGCCTCCATAAAAGAGGATCCGCATACCGAATGCCCTGGCCAGTTCGGCCGTTCTTTGCCCGATCCGGCCAAATCCGATAATCCCCAGGGTCTTGTCTTTCAATTCTATCAGCGGAGCCAGGGAATAACACCAATCCGCCGAGCGGGGCCAATCCCCTCCCCTCACGCTGCGCGCGTGCAGGCCCACCTTATTGGCGGTTTCCAACAGTAAGGCGAAGGTATGCTGGGCTACCGAATCCGTCCCGTATTCGGGAACATTGCAGACGGCTATTCCTCTTTCGCGTGCAGCGACCGTATCTACCACGTTATATCCGGTAGCCGTCACGGCGATTAGCCTCAGGTTGACGGCAGCTTCTATGGTCTCCCGCGNNGTAACAGGGGTCTTATTGGTGATGATCACCGAGGCGTCGGAGCAACGTGCCGCCACTTCGTTTTCAGGTGTTCGTTCATAAATGATCAATTCCCCCAATGTCTTAAATGCCTCCCAGCTAAGATCGCCGGGATTCAGTGTGTATCCGTCGGTAACAATGATTTGCATACCGTAATATTAAATAATATCCGGTATTCTATAAATAAATTATTCCGTTCTTAAGCTTTTCACAGGACTTGCCATTCCAGCTTTAATGGCCTGATAACTCATAGTAAGGAAGGCAATTAATACGGATAATATGCCTGCAAGGGCGAAAATCCACCACGAAATATCGATTTTATAAACAAACTCCTGTAGCCACGTTTTCATTAAATACCAGGCTAACGGAGCTGCTATTAGAAAAGCGATCAATATAAGTTCCAGGAAATTTTTTGAAAACAAGACAATGATCTGACCGACAGATGCTCCCAGTACTTTACGGATACCTATCTCTTTGGTCCGTTGCTCTGCTGAAAACATGACAAGGCCCAGTAAACCAAGACAAGAAATCAGAATTGCCAACGCCGAGAATAAAATAGACAGTTTGGAGATGATTAAATCGTTGCGGTAAAGCATTCTATATTCTTCGTCCGCGAATTGATAGGTGAACGGATAGCTGGGATTTATGTTTTTATAGACTTCTTTCAGACTGGCAAGGGCCTCTTTGGTCTTACCGGTCTGCGTACGAACGATGATCACGCCGAAATTTAAGTTTTCTTTTAAATCTATGATGATCGGCTTTATGGGTTCACGGAGCGATTGTGTGTGATAGTCCTTAAGCACAGCAATGATATACCCCTTTTATCCCAGGCAGAAACCCATTTCCCAATCGGGTCTTTCATACCCATTTGCTTCACGGCTTCCTCATTAACCATAAATGCATCTGAAGAATCCGTTGCATTTAGTTGAGAAAAATCCCGTCCTTCCACGATCTTCAGGTTCATTAGTTTCAAAAAATCAAACCCGACCGAAGTACCAGGAAAAATTTTAAGGAGCAATGGCGCATTCAGGAATGGGAATCTTCAGAAACTGAAAACCCTTCAGAAATAGAAAATCTTTCAGGAAACGGGGTTGGACGATGATTCAGGGGTAGGATTCTTAGGGTCTTGTCTTTCAATCTCTGAGGCCAGGGGCGGAGGCTGTTCTTCATCTCTTTCATCCCCCAATAAAAGCCCCCAAGGCTTCAAACTATCTATCCGGTCGAATACGATCTTGGTGACGGCGATGATGGGAATCGCCAGGAATGTTCCGACAATTCCCCAGACACTTCCCCCGACTATAACGGCCATGATCGTGATCAGCGCATTGATCCTCACCTTGGAACCCACGATCATGGGTAGGAGCAGGTTACTGTCCAGCAGATGAATACCCAGGATCGTGCCGCAGACTACCAATATCTTTCCGGTTGCTGCTGCGGTAGCGAAAGTGATCAGGGCCGTCAGCATCATGGCTGTAATGATGCCGATATAAGGGACCACATTGAACAGACCGATAAGCAGCCCCAGCAGGATGGCGTATTTAACTCCCAGTATCCAGAGAGCGAGGCAACTGGCAGCGGCTACGATGGCCATTTCCAGGAGTAACCCCAAAATATATTTCCGGATGATAAACTGTACCCGGGCGATGATCTCATACACCATCATGGAGTTCTCCTCGCGAAAAACGGCCACCAGGAATTTTATGATCAGCCGGCGATAGTAGATAAGAAAAAAAGTGTCGATGATAATAAATACAACGAATAAGAGCAGGGAAGATACCGAGTGGACCGTAGCGCCTATCACGGAAGTACCCGTCCCCTCCATCAGTAATTTTGAAGCCGCATTATTCACGTAGTTCATTTGCTGATGGGTATTCACATGGAATTTAACCGATATCCAGTGTTGCAGGCTGCTCAGGGACGTGTTAATCTGATGTTTGAACTGCGGCCAGTCATCGGATAAGTCGCTGATCTGGGAGCCCACGAGGTAAAAGATCCCTGCAATGGACAGTAAGAGCGTGATAACGGATAGCGCCGCGGCAGCACTTCGCGGTAACCGTAGTCTCCTTTCAAAGAAAGAGGCCAGGGGCAGTATTAGTATAGCGAAAAGCAATCCAAAAATCATCGGCGAAAGTATCTCCTTTCCCAGGATGGCTATATAGAAAAGAGCGATCAGGCTCACAAGCACCATGGCCAGCCGGACATAAAAAGGAGTCGCAGTCTTTAAGGTAGGCATGTAGTTGGCTTTGCTTTCATAAACGTAAACAATAATTCAGCCATTATTAAAAAAATAAAAAAAGAGGCCGACTCAATGTTTTTGAGACGGCCTCCGGGGGATCTTTATCTTTTAACGCGTCCTGTCAACTGATCGTCATTTAAGCAGTTGATTGTCACTTACAGGCTCNNTTTCACGAATTGGTTGGCAGGCTCAAAATTCGTTATCCGCATATTCGGTCCGTCCCATAATAATTTGATATGACGGCCGGGAAATTCATCATCTTTTCCCTGTGTTTTAACGCGATAATCATAGCTGCGAATGGCGAGGTTGCCCATCAGAATGATTTCCGTCAGCACACCAGCGGAATTAAAATTGGAGCTCAGATTCTTTTCCTTATCGCTGCCATAGCCAGCGATCGCTGCTTCTACCCAGACGGCATAGTGACCGTCCTCTCCATTAGGGACCCTTGCAATGGTCTGCGGCACGATAGTACTCTTAGTCCTGGAAGTGGGCAGCAATTGAGGATCGGCACCATACGTTGCGCACATCATCTTGCCCTTTGTGCCGATGAACAGAGTCGCGTTATCACCGTCTCCGAG